>JAFGSQ010000076.1 GCA_016934535.1 candidate division WOR-3 bacterium | reverse complement strand
TTTTTTCAACCTTTTATTTCTGAATCTATTCAAAAACCAAAGAAAAATTCTACCACGAAGTCGGTGAAAATCTTCGATTATCACCTGCACGAAGGCTCTCTTATTTGCATAGCAAAGTAAGAGAGCTTCACGAAGTATAAAATTTGAGATACAAATTTTATACAGAAATGTATTTTTCTGCTTCGCGTTTATTCGTGGTACGGTTTTTTTTGTAAAAAAAAATACCGCGATATTTTCATCTATGATAAAAAATCATATTTGCGGTTAGTTTTCTTCACCTTGTATAATAAATACAAAAGGAGAAACAATGAAAAAACAATTATTGTTCATGAGTTTTTTTCTTTTCATCCAATCAATTTATTCCCTGAATTTCGAGAAAGACGGAACTGTCTACACGACACTGGATGCACAGGGATATTTGCTTTTTTCCCCGTCATATCCGGTATTCATAACCGCTGAAGCGCATGAAGATGCACTTCTTGGACCGGGCAGAAAAATTATATCCTCATACGACACCATAGCCATAATTTTCGCGGTAAAGACCTCAGACCCCGTCTATGACATGTTGCTCCATCAATCCTATTCCACAGACAACGGTAATAATTGGTCCTACAATCAGCTGGGGAGTAATTTTACCATGAGAATTAAAACTGACATTGATCAGGGATATAATTATGAATACCCTTCGAGCCCTGCTGTCGAAAATTTCATAGTCTGGAACGAATTTAATACGCTGTTTTTTACCTATGATGAAAATCCTCCTTGGGCAATATACAATCCTCATGAAATTGATAGCACTTATTCTCATTACGGGCATACGATTTGCGTCTGGGGAAATGGAGATACAATCTGCATTCTTTCGGGAATTGACACAATAAACGGATGGAGGAGCACAGATCACGGAAGTAACTGGGAGCATTTCGTATTTAGAGCTCCTTCAGCAGATTACATAACATCTTCAGCAGTTATTGAAAATGGTTTAAATGGATACGCGTTTGCTTTTTACGCTGTTTCAAATTCAGACAGTTCACCTAAAATTCCGCTTTATAGGGAGACAACGGATTACGGAGTGACATGGTCGGATGAGGAAACGCTATTCAATGTTCAGACGGGAGGCCAGATTTTATCTTTATCCCTAAAAGGTGGATACGGTGTTTTTGTCAGTCCGGAAGAGAATGTCCCTTACATCGCGGCGATTTTTGACAATTCTGAAGATATGTGGGATTCTTTTGAATACGGGGAATTGTATTTCATAAAACCCTCAGGAGGGTCGCCGGGTAATTATGTTTTTGATCCCTCTGGGGCTATTCCAATAGCCGCAGGAGATACTTCCGTTTTTGAACAAATTGCCTCATCACCATCAATTTTCGATATTTACGGAGTGATTTCAATTGAACCACCGATTTTTGGATCTGCCCTTTGGATTACATTCAGCGCTGTTGCGGATACTGTTATCGGCAACGACACATTGTATTCAACTCAACTTTATGCAGCGATGTCAGATGACAGCGGAACTACATGGAACGTAAACAGGATAACTCCCGCGGACACGAGCATTGAATATTACAGGCCGAAAAGCACTTATTTAAAATGGTTGCTTAATCCGGTTTATCAACCTTATTTTCAAGTAATTCATAATATTGACACTCCGGGTAATAGAATATATTTTTCGGGCATTCAGATGCCTTACTACGTAAACATTGAAGAAATTTTTGGAGATGAAATACCGGTTTTATACAGAATTAAGACTGTGTTTTCTGATGAAAACATACTCTTTGAAATCGATTTGCCTGAAGGCGGGTATACAAAGATAAAATTATTCGACGCCTCAGGCAGACTTGTGTCCGACAGAGATTTCGGATATCTGTCCGCGGGAAGACATTCTATGCGCTTGTTCCAAAATTCGATTCCATGCGGGTTATACTTTTATACTTTCACTTCTGGGGGATTTCAGCAGAAAGGAAAAATCGTCCTGCCGTAGAAACGGCAACACAAATCGCAAAGTAAAACCATTCCCTGCCGTCAAATCTTCGAAATCTGAGCTGTTCGGAAAATTTGATATCCCTTTTTTCGGATCTCAAAATCGACAGGCTTCAACATAACACCGGATCGAATATAATAGGCATTGAAAGCATTGTCAGAATTATTCAGCTTTCTCATGGAAATCTATTCAATATACGAACGGAATAAGCCGCCTGGTCTTTTTCCTGTACTCATCGTATTCCTTTCCGAATTGCCGAAACATCAGATTCTCTTCAACATTTATCCGGTAAATAAAAGATAGAATTACTGGAACGGATATAACAACAAGACTTGCCCAGTTGTTGAATGACATGCCCAATCCGACGAATGAAATCAACGATCCCGTATAGGAAGGATGCCGGATGAATTTATAAAGACCCTTTCGAATTATCCTCTGATCGCTGTGGATCGCCAAATCAACGGTGAAAAACCTTCCGAGAGTTATGATGGCAATTATGCGGAGAATCATACCGGAGACAATGACTGACAATCCGATGTATGCCGTCAGAGGGGAACCTGATACCGGTAAACTGGTGTAAATCATCAGAATCACTCCGGCGAAAATTGAGACAATGATAGTTGTCCACATTATTCGCAGGGAGTTTTTGTCCAAATTTTCTGAGTTCGTCGATCTGGATTTTACGAATCTTGACAGAAAGATTTCCGAGAGAAACCAAATCCCCCATATTGTAATGAAAACATACATATCAAATCCTCTTCCAGACGTCATATTTCATTGTGTGAAAATCCGTCAAGGTCGGAAAGACCGGGGACAAACTCTTCATTCAGAACGATTTTCCCTTTAATCCCTTTTGCCCCCCTGGTCTGAATGGGCATACCTTCTCTAGACTTGAACGGAGTGTGTATGATTCCGACGGGTTCATAAGAAATTTTCATATCTCCAGGATTCCTAGCAAAACACTTTTTCTCTTGTTGACTGGTTTTGGTTTTTTCGGTTTGTGTCTAATAATTTTCGCATAATAAACGTATCATATAAATTTTAAATTTGCTTTCAGACCAAGTCAAATAAACAATAAGCGGTTAGTCATTGAGTTCTCTCGTGCTTTAAAACATTGGCTGCGATTCTGGTCATACAATAGGTCGACCAGCCTATGTTGTTCTCGATTTGTCTTTTGTCCAGCATCAATTTTTACCAATTCTATAATCTTCGTGTGGCGTTTGCCGGAATCTCACCCAATGTTTTGTTTCCACTTTTCTTCCTTAAAAGGCACACAAAATGCAGTCACCAGCGGCGGTTATTTTTCCAGAAGTATTTCCCATTTTGTGTATCCGAAAGGATTGGTTTTGTAGAAATCCTTTGCGGTCTCTACGTACCTGACTTCTTTTTCAGACAGAACCAGTTTTTTCCATTTCTGAAAAATGTTTGTGACTTCCGCTTCGTCGAAATAATGGTGTGGAACGCCTGCTTCGGGTCCTTCGGACTGAACGAAAGTATTTTTTTCTATTTCACTGCCGAGGGCATAGGACTTCGATTTGTCGGACATCAAAGTGCACAGAAATTGTCCTCCCGGTTGAAGCCGGTCGTAGATAATGTCGAAGGCTTTTCGGATGTTTCCGATCGTGTTGTGATGAATTGCGTCCCAGACCATTACTCCGTGAAACCGTTTATTTTCCCATGGATCTTTGGTCATGTCAGCGATTTTTACTTTTGCCCCGAGATTTTCCTCATCAAGCCTGCATCTGAGGTAATCGGTTCCGTTTTTGGATACGTCCGAAGAGTAGACATCGCATCCGAGTTTTGCCGCAAGCACAGTGTGGCGTCCGGCGCCGCAGCACTGATCCCATATCATTACTTTTCGGGTTTGAAAGATTTTCTGAAGATTTACAATGAATCTGTGTATCTCAGTTTGAGGAATCAGATCAATGAACTCCTTGTCAAGAAACAGGTCGTTCCACTCAGCCATTACCCTTCCTCCTTTTTGTTATTTCCCGCAAGCAATTCAGAAAAAATATTCCTGGTGAAACAAGGTCTATTCCGTTATACGGTTCTAATACTCCGTAAAAGATAATCGGTTCCAATAGCGCTTGTCAAAAGTCTTTCCTTATCACTGTTCAAAAGATCCGATGTCCAGTCTGTGAATCCACCGTCTATGTAGTCAAACTCCTTGTCTTCAGAGTTGACGACTCCGATATTGAACCTGAGCCTTGAATAATAGTTCCTACCGAAAGAACTGTCGTTCTCGGTTTTGAAGAGGATCTTATCCCGCCCCTTGAGTTTGTTTTTTATGTTTCCGATCAGTGTTAAATTGTCGCAGTTCCCGTAATTGTAGAACTTTATGTTTATTCTTTTTACGTCGTTCACTTCGATTAACTCTTCGATAACTCTGGTGTAAAACATTACGTGTTCTTCGAGGGCGGTGTTTTCAAAACCGTCGTTTCCGGTATCCCTCCCAGCCGTGCACAGGGCGATGATGTTGAAGAAAGCTGAAAAATTTCTGTTTTCATACATCTGGGCTCTCGTTACTCGCTGACTCGAACATAGTTTTACCGGATAATTGTTCTTTTTGTTGTTCATCAGAAGTTCGCCGCGCCTTTTTGCACATTCAAGGGCGAGGATGTTTGTCGTGTCTGCCGCGACCTCGGTGTTTCTCACCGTCGAGATGACGTTGTTCTGGTGAACAGGCGTCAGAACACTGGTTGTCCCGAGCGGCGTGAGAGGCGAAAGGTCTATTGTTTCAAATCCGGTGGGGAGCAGTGAAAATACGGCTAATTCGAACTTTCTGTGCATCAGTGGACTTATGTCCGAAGGCCGGGAGAATCTGTTTGTCCGGTATTCTGAAAGAACGTCTTTATGCCTTTTCTTTTTAGTCTTCAACTCGAACACTTTCAACAGAAGCGACTGCAGTTCCCCGAAAGAAAGTTTGTCGACCAGCAGTTGAACGAGATCCTGAGCGCCGGTTTGTTTTATTATCCTGTCGATTATTTTCCGGTTCATGCTTTCCAAGATTATTTTCCCAGATCATTTTCAGTTTCAGTGCTTTTTCCCGGATTTATTCTTTTACCGCCGAAGCAATGGATGGTCCTCGTCCCAGCCAGACATTCCCCCCATTGTTCTTTCCCTTTCGGTATGAAGAGTTCGTCTCCGGGATTCAGAACCGTTTTTTCGCCTTCGACGTAAACTGTATACTGACCATTGACAACCGTCATGTATTCGTCGAAGTCATGCATGTGTTTTTCGGAAGTTCTGTCGGAAAAGCTGGTCCAGAAAGCCATCTGGGAACCGTCTTTCCCTTCGAAATAAAAACCTTCGATATCCTTCGTGTTCTGTGTCGAAACGGGTATTTTGTTTAGAGCGTTTTTCATGAAAACAGGGAAATCGCCCATAATCAAGTCTCCTCGTACATGTCGTCCTCTTTCAGCCTTTTTCCCATACTTATGACATCATCTATTTTATAATCCAGTGATTTGTAGAACTCTTGATTCGATGTCCTTCCGCGGATTGTTCCAGGGCCTGACAAGTCCGCATTTGATCCAAAGTTCGATGACTTCTTTTTCATCTGATTTATTGAAAACTCTGATTTTCATAGTCATTCACTTGAATTTTCTCACAGCTCCGCTTTTTTGCCCATGCAATCATTAATTTTACTATCGCAGTTCTGATGCCTTTTCTGTAGAAATTTCAATTTAAATTCATGAGAAGCATTCATTGTCCGTAGGTTTAATTTTGACGGCCAGACCATTGACGAAAATCTCGTACAGTTTCATGGTTCTCCTACATCATTTTCATCGTGCCCCTCGCGAAGCTGACATCGACCGCGAAAAGCATGGCGCCTTCCTTTTTGTCGAGGTTTCCCGTAATCTCCTCGATTCCTTCGACTATATCATTGAACCTGTTCTCCGGAATCATAGCGACAATAGTGTTGCTGTGATTTTTGGTTTCGTTCATGAAACCTATGAAACTTGCAAACAGGGGTATATTAGATATGTACTGCCCCATTCCCGATGAATCAAAAATAGTGGCTCCTTCGATTCCTTCCTGGATGAAAAATTCGAGTATGTCGTAGAGGAATTCTTCAAAATAAAGAATGACAAAGAGAGCCTTGAATTTCTGTGTGGAATCGTATTTTGAATCCGCGATACGCACGTTGCGTAGAAATGCTTCATACAGAGCCGTGTTGGTTATGGCTCTGCGGAGTTCTTTTTTCACGTTTGATGATGCGAGAATGTGGGATATTGCCGCGAGTATTTTTAAATGATCATTGATTCGTTCCTCTGGACCGATGACTACAAAGAAGGTGTGTACCCTTTTTTTATCAATGGAATTAAATTCGGCTCCACGGTGTGAAGTCACGATAAAAAGAAGGAAAGCCTTCATCCCCTCGATTCGGGCGTGAGGTATGGCGATGCCGTTACCAATGCCGGTTGATCCCTCTGTTTCGCGCGACATGAGTTTTTCGTAAATTATTTCGGGTGAAACTCCTGTCAGCGCTTCTGTCTTGGATGCGATCGTAGCAATCCTTCTGATGACTCCTTCCCTGTCCCGCTCAGGGATGTTAAGTACACAGGCGTTTCTGTCGAGTATGGAAATGAG
>JAFGSQ010000075.1 GCA_016934535.1 candidate division WOR-3 bacterium | reverse complement strand
CGCCACTGTCGGCGACATCGTGTAGTAATATACTATCCCGCTTATTAAAGTCACTGCCGCAAACATCGCTGTTCGGATCCTGCTCATAGCGCAAATTCTCCTTGTTTGACAAAAAAGATTATGTTCATTTGATTTTTTCCATCACGCTTTTAATTTCATCCATCCATCTTCTTTTGCTCTTCTGAGGTTCGACAAGGTTCTGTGTGAGATTGACTTTCAAGGTGTCCGCGTCGATTTTCCTTATAAGTCTTTTACCTATAGCTATAGATATATCGCCCGTCTGTTCGGAAACCACAATACTTATGGCGTCTGTTTCTTCAGCTATACCCATTGCCGCCCTGTGTCGCATGCCGAGCTGGCTGGTTTCTTTCCCCAGATATCTGTTTGTCCAGGGGAGCCTCGTCTTTGCGGCAATAATCTTCGAATTCTTTATTATCACGGCTCCGTCGTGAAGAGGAGACCCTTTTGAAAATATAGTCTCGAGAAGATAACTCGAAACCGTAGCGTCGAGACTCACTCCGTCCTCCCTGAGAAGATGTTTCAGCCCTATCATTCTCTCAATCACTATCAGAGCACCCGTATATTGATCGGAAAGCCACTGACAGGCTTCCACTATTTCGTCAATATTCTTTATCTCGTCCTGTTCTTCGCGCTCTCTTCTCAGGAAATTGAAATACTGTTTTTTCCCAATCGAAGAGAGTATGGATCTGATTTCCGGCTGAAAAACAATCACAAATGCTATCAGCCATACCGTTTCAAGACCTTTCAGAAGCCACGACAAAGCCCTGAGTTGAAGTATGTTGGCCAAAAAGCCCAAAAGAAAAACAATGATGAGTCCTGTCAGCATCGAAATCGCTTTTGTGCCCCGGAAAAAAAGAAGCATGAAGTAAATTATCAGGGATACAAGAAAAATATCTATCACGTCGAGAGTAATGAACTGTACTAAACCCATCTGCCGTTCCTGAGCGCTTCGAAGGCTGTATCGAGGGCTTTTTTTGTTTCGAGCACGTCGTGAGTCCTGAAAAGCATTACTCCCTCTGTCAGAGCGAGAGTTGAAAGAGATAAAGAGCCGTAAAGCCTTTCGGCAGGAGTCTGGCCCCCGCCGAGAGCGCCTACAAGAGATTTTCTGGACAGACCTATGTAAACAGGCTTGTCCAGATAGGCTTTCATATCCGCTAATCTCCTCAGCAATGCAAGATTGTGTGCAGCTGTCTTGCCGAAACCAATTCCAGGATCACAGACTATGTTTTCATGTCGCACTCCTGAAGATTCGGCGACTTCAACTCTTTTTTTCAAAAAGTCCCTCACTTCCTCAAAAACGTCGTCGTAATGAGGGTTTTTCTGCATTTCCGAAGGTTGGCCTTTCTTGTGCATGATTACGGCTCCGGAATTGTATTTTACGGCAGCATCCGTCATTTTCGGGTTTTCGAATCCCGAAATGTCGTTGATCACGTCACAACCTTCCCCGAGGGCCGTCTCAGCAGTCGTCGGGTTCACCGTGTCTATTGAAACGGGCAAAAAAGTCTTCTCTCTCACTTTTCTGATCACGGGTAAAACTCTTTTCGCTTCCTCTTCAAGGTCAAGAGGAGAACTGCCGGGTCTAGAGGATTCTCCTCCTATGTCGAGCATGTCCGCGCCCTGTTCAGCCATTTTCATAGCGAGATCTACGGCGCTTTGAGGGTCGTAATTTCTCGAATCTTGGTAGAAACTGTCCGGCGTGACGTTGATTATTCCGATTATCCTCGGTCTGTCGAGTTTTATCTCCTTGTCTCTCATTTTCCATACAGGTGATCCGTGCGCCTCGTTTTTCAACAAAATATTTTCCATAATATCCGAAAGTTCGCTCAGGTGGAACTGCTGGATCTTTATCTTCGACGCCACCAATGAAAGCTGAGACCTTGTCCCCATGAGGAGTACTTTTGTCCTCGGAGATGTTCCGTTGATTATTCCGCCGGACACTGCGGCTTCGGCTCCCGACGAAAGAGCTGTCTGTTTAAGCACATTCCCTCCCGCCATGGAGAGGTCGTCGACAAGAAGGCACAGGGTCGCAGATTTTTTCCACATGATCTCCCACGCCTCCGGATCGACGCCAATCCTTTCAAAAACTTTGTAAACGTCTCTCCGGTCTTCCAACGAGCAGATCTGGACTTTCATTCTGTTTCTTTGTTCAAAGGGGTTTTGCCGCATTCGACTATTATTTCATCTATTTCAGCGCCCGTTACCACCTCTTTTTCAAGAAGTTTTTTAACTGTCTTTTCAAATACGTCAAAATTGTCACGCAGTATCGCGGCGGCCTTATCGTATGAGGAATCCAATATTTTCTTCACTTCTTCGTCTATGACTACGGCGGTGGCCTCGGAATATTCTTTTCCCTGGGAAAATTCCTTTCCGCCTATTGAAAATCTTTCGTCGTTTCTGCCGAAATTGATCGGTCCTATCTTATCGCTCATTCCCCACTCGGTGACCACTGTCCTTGCTATCTGCGACGCCTTTTCAAGGTCGTTTGAAGCACCCGTCGTCGGCTCTCCAAAAACGAGCATTTCCGCGGCTCTTCCTCCGAGAAGCTGACACAGCATACCTTCGATATAAGTTTTTCTGTAAATCCGCTTATCGTCTATGGGAAGGGACTGAGTGACACCGAGAGCTCTTCCTCTGGGAATTATTGAAACCTTGTGTATAGGATCGGATTCTTCCAGAAATTTCGCAACTATTGCGTGTCCGGCTTCGTGATTGGCGGTGATAATTTTCTCTTTCTCGCTGATCAACAGGGATTTTCTTTCGACACCCATCAATATCTTGTCTTTGGCCCATTCGAAATCCGACATCTCGAGATAATCTTTATTTTTCTTTGCCGCCTGAAGAGCTGCTTCGTTGGCCATGTTCGCGAGATCCGCTCCGACGAATCCCGGAGTTTGCTTGGCAAGAATTCCCAGATCCACGCCGGGAGCGAGCGGTAGATTTTTCGTGTGCACTTCGAGAATCCCTTTTCTTCCGATTACATCAGGAACGTCGACTATGACTCTCCTGTCAAATCTGCCGGGTCTGAGAAGCGCTGCGTCGAGTATTTCTGGACGGTTGGTGGCCGCAACGACTATGATACCCTGATTCTGTTCGAATCCGTCCATCTCAGACAACAAAGCGTTCAGGGTCTGCTCCCTCTCCTCGTGAGCTCCTGAGAGGGAATTTCCTCTGTGTCTACCCACGGCGTCTATTTCGTCAATAAAAATTATGCAAGGTGTGTTTTCCTTGGCATTCCTGAAAAGATCACGAACCCTGCTCGCGCCTACACCGACGAAAATCTCAACAAAATCCGAGCCGGTGATTGAAAAAAAAGGAACGTCAGCTTCTCCGGCAACTGCCCTGGCGAGAAGCGTTTTTCCTGTCCCCGGTGCACCGATCAGAAGAACTCCCTTTGGCACTTTTGCGCCAAGCCTTGTAAATTTTTTCGGATCTTTTAAAAAAACAATGACTTCCCTGAGTTCTTCCTTGGCTTCATCTCCGCCCGCGACGTCTTTGAAAGTCACCTTGTTTTTGGTGGCTATAAATCTTTTCGCTCTCGATTTGGCGAATGAAAACGCTTTGCCCGAACCCTGATTGTCCATCATGTATCGCCATATAAAAATCCAGGCGACAAAAATCACTACAATCGGTATCCACGGCAGAATGTACTGCCAGAAAGTGGAAGGATTTTTGGAGGAAACGACTACTGTACTGTCCTGAAGTATCTCTCTTATCAAATCGGGGTCGGGATAAGGGATTCTTGTCTTGAAAAGCTTGAACTCGTCTTCTTCGGGATCGAGCCTCACAGGTTCTGTAAGTTCTCCTTCTATGTCCTGTTCGACGACTACGAGGGATTTCACTTTTCCTTCTTTCAAAAGGCCGTAAAAGTAAGAAAAATCGACGCTCCCTCTTTTTTCCCTTTTCATGCCCCAAATCTCTGAAATAACCAATCCGAGTATGATTATGGCTATCCAGAACAGTAAACCTTTTAAAAATGAAAATTTTCTGTTGTCAGGCAATTTTAGCTTCCCCTCCTGCGGTCATTTAATTCAGATCAGCCTATTACCGCCACGCGCGGCAGATTGCGGTATTTTTCGTTCCAGTCAAGACCGTATCCGACGACGAATTTATCAGGGATCTTGACGCCGGTGTAGTCAATTGTCAGATCGGTTTTTCTTCTCGAAGGTTTATCTAAAAAAGCGCAAATTCTCAGCGTTTTCGGATTTCTCGAATCGAGAAGTTTTTTTATGTATGAAATAGTCAGGCCGGTGTCGACAATGTCCTCGACCAGAAGAACGTTTCTTCCGGCTATCGAAGTATCGAGGTCTCTTGTTATTCTGACGACTCCGCTCGTCTGCGTCGAAGATCCATACGAAGAAGCGGCGATGAAATCGAGTTCTACTGAAAATGAGAGTTTACGCATGAGATCGGAGGCGAAAACAACGGAACCTTTAAGTATGGCAACAAGAACGACTTTATCGTCGTCTTTATAAACGTTGTTCAGTTCTCTTGCAAGATTCCTGACTGCAAGCTCTATTTCTTTTTCACCAAGAATTACTTCTTTTATTTCCATTCCGTTACCTGTTTGTTTAATATGATTAGCATTCCTTTTCTTCTGAAGGCTCTGAGTCCGCTGCAGAAAACTTTAGACCCGGCGCGGCCTCCGCTCAAAAGCAAAAGTCTTTCCGTTTGACGGCTGCTCAATGAATTATGTCCCGATCTAAATGCAGCTTTTCTAAGGATTCTCCTTTTAGAATGATCCGGTATCCGGTTAAACGCTTCAAGTTTTATAGTATAACCTGTCGGCCCCAGCCAGGCAACTTCATTTAAAAGACGTTCATCGTGTGATTCGAGGGCTTCGAAATCGAGTTCGAGAGAGAAAAAAAGCCTCTCGAAGAAAATCCTGTAATTTCTGCCGGAAATATCTCCGAAAAGCGGCATCAAAGTTTTTCTGATCCTGTTTCTCTTGAAATTCAAAGACAGATTGGAAGGGTCGTCTTTGTGCTCGATAGAATTTTCATCGAGGAATTTCCTTATTTCCGATCTGGTAAGCGAAAGAAGGGGTCTGAAATAACTGCTTCGACTTTGCTTGATGGATAGAAGTCCGTTCGTCCCGGTTCCCCTCATAAGATTGAACATAAAAGTCTCAATACGGTCGTCCAGGTTGTGACCGAGCAATATCATCGCTTTGTTTTTTAGGGCAAATTCGTCAAAATACTCGTACCTTTTTTTCCGCAGCAGCTCCTCCGACATGCCCGAAACGGCATTTATAATCTCTCCCCGAACAAATACGACGCCGAGGGATCTGCTGACGGATTCGACCAGCAACGACTCCTCTGCCAATTGTTCCTTATCTCTCTGCCCGTGATCGAAATAGACAAGTCCTTTCAGTCTTTCTCCGGCAATATAATCGGAAAGGTATGCCAGCGCAATTGAATCTCCCCCTCCGCTGCACGCGACCCAGAGTTTATTTTCAAGGGAAATTTTTGAAAATGCTTCCCGGATTTTCAACTCAAATCCGCCGTCGAGTTTCAACCCCTTAATTGTTTTCTCATTCTGATTCATAAATTCTATAGAATTCGTTTGCGCCTATCATCCTCGGGTTCAGTTTCTTTTTCAAAAAACTCTCTATTTTAATAACCTCCGGATTTTCGTGCCACGAATTCACTACTATCAGGGTTTTGCCCGTCAGGTCTGTTACGAGACCAGAATCCAAAGGTTTCCTGTAAATTCTTACAAACTGTCTGCCAGTATCCGCGGTTCTGTCAATCGAATTAAAATAATACGTTATCTGCGGATTGGTCAAGTGAACGGTGTCGTCAACATAGACAAGCGATGTGAATCCTTCCGAATAAAACTTGTGTGCAAAACGGTCAATTTGACTTGAATAAAAGAGTCTGGTCTCGGAGAATATTCCGCTCAAGCAGGCGAGAAAAAACAAACACAGGGACGCGAGCACTTTTTTGGATTTTTTATTCAAATAGACAAATACGAAAGACAGCGCAGTCAAAACGAAAAGCGGCATCAGAAGACCGCCGGGGTCAGATTTGAAAGCGGACCTCAAAAAAGGGTAAGCGGACCAAATGAGAAATACAGCCGACAGAAGAGCGGTAAAGAGGAACTTTTCCTTATTCCTCGCCAGGTCGGACAAATAAAATCCGGTCAGAACGGAAACTGCCGGAATGAAATTGATCGAATAGGTTCTCAGCTGGGTCTTCGACAAACTGAAAACAGTGAAAGTGACGGCGAAAAGAATGAAAAATATGACGACCTCCGACCTTTTGTCCCTGATAATTTTAAAAAAACGCGAAACCAGCACCGCGAGCGAAACAGGCATCATCACGGCCAGCTGATTTACGTAAAAAAGGACGCCGAGCCTCTGAATGTTGGACTCAACACCCTCCAAAGTCCTTTTTACCAGATGGAAAACGATGAAATTATCCAAAAAAGCGTGCCCGTAAAGAACAATCATGTAAAGGTGCCAGGGAAGAGCGATCAGGGCTCCGATTGCCGACAATATTGACATTTCGCGAAAAGCCGCACCGATGGTTTTCCGCCTGGACAGAACCTGAACAAGTAAAAATATAAAAACAGTCGCCGGTAAAAACATCCCCACGAGGATTTTACTCATCAGGGAAAAGCCGAAACAAATTCCCGCCAGCAACAAATACAGAAATCCTTTCCCTTTGTCGTACCGAATAAAAGTCAGGAGTCCGGCACAAATCCAGAAGGCGCAAAATACGTCGAGCTGTCCCTGCCTGGAATACGAAAAGTAAAACGCGTTGGTTCCGAGAATCATCGCCGAAAAAAAACCCGCGAGTTTGTTGTCAATAATACTAAAAAACATCAAAACGGAAATTGCACCGGCTACAGCCGACCAAAATCGCGCGGCGAACGGCGTAAATCCGGAAAATTTCATGACGAGGGCTGAAAGCCATATATACAGAGGAGGATGAGAAGAAGAATACAAGCCGTTTACAGAATGCTCGGTCTGATCGAGCCAGCTCCCATGCATCACGACGCTTTTGGCCCTCGAAGCATACATTGCTTCATCCCAGGGCTGAACTTCCATGTCTCCCAGCCAAAAAAATCTCGACAGTGAAACCGACACAACCATTGCAGTCATCAAAAATATTTTTACTTTCTTGTTCATAGATTTTCTTGTTTTTGATTTTTATCCTGTACCTGAGTCACCGTAAAAATTAATTTAAAGACAAATCCGCCGCTAAATCCAGTTTTATTATATCTTGACTTGCGGCCAATGATTTAATTAAATCTTTTAATGGCTCTTATATTTATAAGGGCAAGAGGAGAGGTATGATTTTATTTTTCTGGGTTATTATGACACTGACTAATTACGAAAGGCACATAATAGTTAAAGAGATTTACCTGTCTTTCTTTGAAAGCAATCCAATTCCCGAATTATCGTCTTCGTATTACTCACCTCTCACTCAATCCGAAAACGACACTCTCGCAGCGAGAGCAATTAATCTTTACTCGAACGAATCACGCCAGGGATCAGTTTTTGCCGAAGAGACAGTGTTCGTGTCCGCTGAAAAACTGGACTTGTCCTGGGAACTTCAGAACGCAACTCTTTTCACACCTGAAAGAGCTCAATGGAAATTGAAGATGATTCTTTTGCTTTTCAAAAACGGCGATTTGGCAGGTTTCCATGAATCTGAAAGAAAAGGATCCGTCGACGTGGCCTCTTTGAGCGAAACGGATATTGCTTTGGCCAGTCTCGACATTAGAAGTGGTTTTTCAAGGGTTAATTTTTTTGAATTTGCCGGCGTCAGCATTTTATGCGCCGGATTAGTCTTCGCCTTTTATTACATAAGATAGGGGGGATCAATTGAGTGACGAAAAATCCAACGGCAGCAAACAGGCGGACATACTGCTTCACATTGAAATGGGAAAGGCTTATCTCCGCCGCGGCAGAAGAGAGGACGCTCTCAGAGAACTTAAAACCGCTCTCGCTCTGGCTCCGGATTATCCCGATCTGCACCATGAAATCGGTGTCGTTTACGCTCTGACAGGCAACTACGAAAAGGCCATAGAATTTTTCAAAAAATCTATAGAGCTGAATCCAAAATATTTGGAACCGCGCTTAAACTTAGCCATAACTCTTTCGGACGCCGGTTACGACAAGGAAGCCATAGAGCACTTCAAAGCGGTCAAGGATATTGAAAAAAACAGCAAATTCCTTTTCGGAGCCGCCGGATCGAGGATAGCAAACGCACACGCCTACACGGGAGATTTGTATTTCGACGTCGAGGCATTTGACAGCGCGATAAATGAATACAAAAAGGGAATTGAAATCGCTCCGGATTTCCTCGACATCGGCCTCAAACTATCGAAAGCTTACATAGCCATCGGCGATTTTTCTAGCGCCGAAATACAGCTGCTCGCGATTCTTAAAAAAGACCCGAATTTCAGAGACGCGTTGAGAATTCTGGGTTCCATAAACCTGAAAATGGGCAAGAAAGACAAAGCCAAAGCTATCTGGACAAAAATGCTCATTGAGAATCCCGAAGACAACGAAGCTCAGGTCCTTTTGAATACACTGAACGATTTCGAGAACAATGCTGATTGAAATCGACTGCCCGTTAGCCCGGAATGATTTAAGCGTGGCAAGAAACGCCGGCACTTCCAAAAACGGATTCAGATCGGCGATCTCGAGGATGACCGCCTGTCTTTTTATTGAAGCATCGAAAAATATCGAGCTTCGAAACTCCCACGTCAGGACACCTTTGGAACAGACCGTCGGCAAATTCATCGAACAGTCAAAAATCGCCCTTGTACCGATTTTGAGAGCCGGAATGTGGATGGTGAATCCCATCCTCGGCTTTCTTCCTGAAGTCAATGTCTATCCAGTGGGAATAAAAAGAAACGAGAAAACACTCAGACCCGTGACATACTACACCTGTATTCCGGATGATTTGAGAGGTATTCATGTCTTTCTTCTCGACCCTATGCTTGCGACCGGAGGTTCGATTATCGCCGCTTATTCGGCTCTTTTGAAAGGAAATCCGAAAGTCATAGACGTTTTGACAATAATCAGCGCTCCGGAAGGGATCGCAAAACTGGAAAAATCGCACCCTGAAGCGAGAATTTACACTGTATCTCTCGACAGAGAGCTCAACAACAAAGGATACATACTGCCGGGTTTAGGTGACGCCGGAGACAGAATATTCGGCTAAAAATTTTCAGGAGGTCAACATCACTAACAGCACAAGACAGAAAATCATAGTTTTATCCATGTTTGCGGTAATACTCGCCGCCGACCAGTTCACCAAGCAATTGATACAGAACAGATTCGCCGGCAATCCTGATCCCATTCACGTCTTGGGAACATATTTCAACATAGTTTACGTCGAAAATCCATTCGGAGCCATGGGATTGAGATTCGGGCCTTCATGGCTTCACGCTTTGACGTCCTCACTGGCGACCCTGCTTGTCGGAATTTACGGCGTCGTCAGCCTTTTTGGAAAGAAAAATACATCTTTTTTCAAAAACCTCGGACTCTTCATGGTATTTGCCGGAGCGGTGGGTAACCTTGCAGATAAAATTATGAGGTCAGGAGGAGTCATAGACTTCATTGACATAGGCATAGGACGTCACAGATTTTGGGCTTTTAACGTCGCCGACGCGGCAATTTCTGTCGGCGCGGTTCTCTGGATAATCTTCTCGACTTTTAAAACGAAAGAAGTGGAATAAAAAAGGATGTTTTCGGGTATAGAAAATAAAGAAAAAGCGGACGATGAGATAATTGATAAAGTCTTGAAGGGGGACAGGGAATGTTTTGGACTGCTCATCGAAAAATATCAAAAGAAAGTGTACGCGCAGATCAAGAGGAAGTATTACATTGACAGCGATGACATGGACGACATAATGCAGGACACTTTCATCAGATGCTTCAAAAACCTGAATTCTTTCAAGCGAGGGAACGATTTCTATCCATGGCTCGCTACAATAGCAATAAACCTCAGTAAAGATTTTCTCAGAAAAAAAATCACGAGTAAATCGCGCGTTCAGGAATTATACGAAAATCCCGGATCTCGCCCTGAAAAAAAGGACTTTCTCAAAGAAATTGATGAACTTGACGGAATAAAAGAGATACTGTCCGAACTGACGCCCGAATACAGGGAAGTTTTAGTGCTGAGAGCGGAAGGTTTCAGCTACACCGAGATTTCAGAAAAAATTTCAGTCCCGGTTGGGACAGTAATGTCTAGACTTAACAGAGCGAGAAAACTGATTCTCGATAAATTTTCCAAGAGGTCGTGATGGAACACGAAAAAATAATTGACATGATAGGCGCTTTCATAGACAAAGAGCTGAACATTGAGGACTCCTACATAGTCCGCGAACATCTCAAAATGTGCGGCGAATGCCGGCAATATTACGAAGAAATGAAATCCATAGACACTAAGATCGGCAAGGTTGCCGACAGCGAGATAATGCCTTCCGACTCATACTTTAAATCCCTGTCCTCTGCAATCATGACTCAATTGCCGAGAAAACCGGGCTTTGAATGGGGGCAATTGTTTTCCTTCATGTCGAGAAGAGAAATGTCCGCCGTCGGCATTATGGGTTTTGTCCTTATTTTCGCCATCATTTTCAGACTGATGTTCGTCAACACATACAGGGACATTCAAAACAAAAAAACTCAAACTGCCGTTGAAACTGAAAACCTGCAAAGACAGGCGACGACCCATCGCTCCGTATTTGCTTTGAATCAGTCAGACGAAGAGAATGAAACAGCGATTACGGGAAACGCTAAAGACTCAACCGGATATTACGCGGCAGACTGCCTTATCAGTCGAACTGCTTACGGGGGGATTTCCACGGAAATTCAGGAATCCGGTGTTGACTTGGTCGGAACAGTGTCATCAACTACGCCCGACTATCAGGATCAAGACTTTCTTTTTCCCGCGTCGGCTCTAAAAGTTGCGGGGGCATGTTCCGAGATAGACGAAAATGCAGGTTTATCTTCGGACGGAACTGAAGACGCGATCCCTTTGGACAGGAGTCTCACTCAAGAAATCGAATGTTCGTCACAACCTTCCGTCGCTTGCGAGGAAACCGCTTCGGGTGAAGGTTTTTTTGAACTGACGACCTTGGACGACGTCAGAAAAGAACATCCGGAATTAACAGGATCGGTAAAAATCCGTTTCGACATCGACTCTGGCGGCCGCGTTTTCAGGATCGAAATGCCTGAAAAACTGGACACGGCTCTCAGAGATTACGTATTTAACTCAAATTACCTGCGAAAAACAGGATATTCAGACACTTTTATCGAAATCGAGATAACACCCGAAAAAATATACGACCTCGAGTTTGATTTTTAAAAAACAACGGACTTTGATTTCTTTCAAACAAAATATATGCGGCGTATTTTTTTAAAAATACGCCGCATTCTTTTCAAACAATTTCAGTGGCAGTCCATGAACCTGTGTTCGTTTCTTTCGTCTCTTTGTCCCTGCGGAGGAGGGAGTATCATTCTGGCAAGGAAATCCGTCGGCAGTTTTCCGAGTTGTTCCTCCGTCAATACCTGCCTGAGAGAAAAAGCCAGCCGGATGCGCTGCAGCGCTATTTGCCTTTCGCTGTTCATTATCTCATCCATTGCCGCCTCAACTTCGCTTTGAGACATACCGTTTTCGATGGCGTTCTTGATTTCTTCGAATTTTTCTCTCATCTGTTCGCGGACACCGCGGTTAAATTCCCTGTTTTCTTCAAACATCGCTTTTATTTCATCTTTCTGCGAATCGGTCATATCGAGCTCTTCAAACAACCGGAACCGAAATTCGTGCCGATCGTTGTTTTCACGATCCGGCGGCGGGTGGTTTTCTCTTTCTTCATGGAATTCCCGCTGTTTTTCCCGCCCTAAGTCCCTGCCGTATGCTGTTTGAGTCAACACGGCCAGTACGAGCAATGCGATTTTCAATAATTTCACTGAATCCTCCTTTTTGTTTTTAGACTGAAATATTTAAAATTAGTTTAATCATTGTTGTTGACTTGAATTTTCGAATTGATATACTATTCAACAATAGAGTCGCTAGCTCAGGAGGTAGAGCACCTGCCTTTTAAGCAGGGGGCCGTGGGTTCGAATCCCACGCGACTCATTTAATCAGGAGG
>JAFGSQ010000074.1 GCA_016934535.1 candidate division WOR-3 bacterium | reverse complement strand
ATATGGAGGAGACGTAGTATTTTCAGGGAAAATCAGAAGGCGTTCGATAGCCTTTTCTGTGACCATGATGCACGTCGACGCTGATACCACCGAAGCGGTTGGTTACAGTTTCGAAGCTTACAAAATTGAAACAGACATAGCCGAAGACCAGCAATGGCTTATCGTTATGGATTTCAGACATCACGACGAAGAGAAGATAGTCTCGCCTGAGATGCCTTCATACAGTGCGAAATTCAGCACATCAAATTTTGAGTTCGACAAAAAATATTACCTTTACGCGGATAAAAAACCTACAGCCAAATTTTTTCAAAAACCTGAAAAATTAAAAAAACTCGCTGAAAGAAAATTAAGAGCCGCCGTGGCCGGCGGCGGAAAACTGACCCTTTATTTTAACAGGCCAATAGTGTGGAAATATTCGTCGTTTAAAAAAGTCGAGGAGTTGATAAGATTATGCCTGGAACTTGAATGACTCAAGCGTTTAAAATGATTGTGACAATAAGAGGCACCAGAACAGTCAATACAATTCCGCTGAAAACGGCAATTATGGCGTAATCTTTGCCGGAAAATTTTGTGATGACCGGCAGTGTAGTGTCCATTGCAGTCGCTCCTCCTGATGCAATCGGAGCGATTTTACCGAAAAATTTAACGAGCAGTGGAGCAGTCAAAAGCGTTATTATTTCCCTGGAAACATTTGATATCAAAGCCACAACACCGAGAGTTTCGCCGCTGATCCTGCTTATGAAGACGCTCGATAAGCTGTAATATCCGAATCCGGCTCCCACGGCCAGAGATTCTTTAAGGGTAATGTCTTTCAGGATCAAAGAAACAGCCGTTACGCCTGCAAAGGTGCCGAAAATAACGGTCAGAGGCACCATAACTATTTTCAGATTCAGTTTTTTAAGGATTTTCCAGGAATTCTTGTCGGCGCCTGTTCCTACGCCAACCAAAAACATCAAAGCGCTGAGAGCATATATGCTGAAATCGTTTTCAATAAAAACTTCGGGAAGCATCTCGTAAAAACCGAACATTGTCCCCAGCACGAAAAAAGCCGTTATAATCAGCGATTTAATCATTATTATCTTTGAAAATGATTTTGAAGATCAAAAAAGAAGATATCACACTGCCTGAGACGGCGCCGATCGCCAGAGATATTGCCCGGATTCCGATTGAGCCAAGATTGGAGACTATTGTTTCGTTTTTGCCCACTGAAATCCCCAACAGGAAAAGAAGTACATAGACAGAGGCACCGGAAGCGAGATCGAAAAATTTAACCGTCTTTTGTTTTTTCCTGATCAGGAATCCGGCGGCAATACCGATTGCCATCATCGCCAATATATTAAGCATGGAAGTGTCTTATTCGGAAATTGATCCCAGTTTTATGAGCCATGGGTCGGAATGCCTGCTTTCCGGAATATATGTATTGCCGGCGATAATGCATCCGCCGTCATGAGTCAGATCTATGGAATATCCGGAATCTTCGTTGGTCTCTCCGAAATACTTTGACCACAGCAAATTGCCCGATGCATCTGTCTTCAGGAGCCAAACGTCTTTCCCTCCGGCTCCGAACGAATCGGTGTATCCGATGACAATAAAATCGCCGTCTGAAACCTGCTCAACTTCAATCCCGACGTCCCATTTCTCTCCGCCGAATGATTTTGACCACTCAACTTCGCCGTATCCGTCTGTTTTGACCAACCAGATATCAGAAAAGCCGCCCGGAGCCGATCTGGTGACTCCTGTGACAATGAATCCTCCGTCTTGGGTCTGTTTGGCGTGATAAAAATGATCATATTCGCATTCGCCGTATGTCTTTGACCAGACTATTTCTCCCGATGCGTCCACCCTTATCAGCCAGCCATCGGAGTCGCATGTGTCGAAATATACTGGCATGCTTTGATCCGGACCGTGGCAGCCCTGTTCTTCCTGCTCTTTTTTGACCGTATCTGTCATGACTCTTATAATCTCAGCTGAATCGTCGCCGAAAGATTCAGTGCTTCCAGCTATGATTAATCCGCCGTCAGATGTAGCGTTAATCGAATATGCAAGATCGGAAGCGTAACCACCAAATGTTTTTGTCCAAAGAGTGTCACCTTCTTTGTCAGTTCTTATCAGCCAAATGTCGTCCCATCCTCCGCCGAAGTTATCCGTAAATCCTATTACTACAAAACCTCCGTCACTGACCTGCAATATGGAAACTCCGAAATCGTCAAGGACTTCTCCGTATGTTTTGGACCAAAGCAGCTCTCCTGAAGCGTCTGTTCTAACAATAAAAATATCGTGTGAATGGCTGACCCCGGTAAATGTCCTGCCGATCATTATATATCCGCCATCACTCGTCTGAAGTGAGTGCTCGCAGACATCGTCCTGCGGTCCTCCGAAAGTTCTCGCCCAAATTTCGTTTCCGTATGCGTCTGTTTTTATCAGCCAGTAATCATTATTACTGCCTGTTTCAGAGCCTGTGACGCCTGATGCGACAAATCCGCCGTCAGCAGTCTGATGAATGCACGTAATTTTACCGTCGTAAAAATTTCCGTATGTCTTATTCCATGTAATTTCCGGCGGAGCGAGTGAAACGATGTCACGAAAAAAAACAAACAGGGAAAAAGTGAACATCAAAAAGATAATTATGTAAAATTCGAGTTTCATACCGGCCTCCGTTTTGTTTTTCCTAACAGTATATTTGTACATCAGTTTTCAGTACAATTATAAATCGGTACAGATTGGTAACATAGACCCAATAAGAAAATTCCAAAAATAGTCTTGGAATTACAGAATAATTATAAAATGACTAATTTGTTTTAGAATACTGCAAATGAATGTAAATAAAAATCCGAATACGTAATTTATATTGTTTTTGTCCTGAGATTGAGTGCGTTATTTCAGCGAGTAATCAAAATGCACATTTCCGCAGAGATAGAGTTCGTCATTATTCCGCCATAAGCAGACCGATGCTCCTTTTGAATCCGACCATGAAATTATCTGGGCCAGCTTCTGCTGATCGCGCACGTGAACCGTGAAATACTGAAAACCCGCTGTTTTCTGTGTCCATTCGAGATTGCGGAGCACTATTTCATATAATTCGGCTTTATTTCCATTTATTAGTTTCGTCGAACCCCAAGGGCCTTTATATCCTTCGAAACTTGACTTGATACTTTCTACGGATTGATCGGGTACAAACGACAGTGCGTTGTTGAACAAAGTATCTGCTGCTTCTTTGGGAGAAGAAGTTTGAATGTCAAAAAAATAATCGAGCATACACACTCCTTATTTCAAATAATCAACAAAATAACTTAATTATAATCAATTATAACACAAAAATTGTGGGGCGGCTCCCTTAAAGCGTTAAAAATTATTCTATTTTGAGAAATTACGATTTGGTAAAAACAGTCAGGTTTTTTTACTTGTGCAGAATAAATTCCCACTCTTTCCAAATCAGTCTTTTTTTAAAATTAAAAATATCAATCGATCTTTCTCCCGTTTCTTTCACGAGTACGGCGACAATTTGATTGCATTCTCCGTCTATAAATGTGTTTTCACACTCGAATTTTGTGTCTTTTTCCTTATAGTTGGATATTATTCTGTCCATGTAATTGTCTCTTCCGCGTATCAAAACTCCTTCTGAATCGTTGAAAACAGTCCATTCTACATCGGGGTGGAGGAATTTGCGGAATAAGTTCCAGTCTCTTATGTTCTCGGCTTCAAAAAAAACCTTCAAAAGATCTAAGTTGCTTGTGAATTTCAAAGTATAATAGATTCCCCGATTGTTAAAATTCGCGCTTCGACATCGGATTCGCTTTCAAGTTTTTCTTTGAACATATTGGGGTCGTTTTTGCCCATATCGTGAATGGGAACAGCTATTTTAGGAGATATTTGCAAGGCTGCCTGAACCGCTTCGTCGACGTCCATAGTGTACATCCCGTCAATTGGGAAAAACGCGACGTCGATATCGCTAAGCTCTTTCATCTCCGGGATAAAACCCGTGTCGCCGGGATGATAAATTTTCTTTGATCCGATCGACACGACGTATCCTATACCTGAATCCTTTTTGTGAAATTTTTTAACGGAGCTTCCTTTGGGCGGGTTGTAGGCTTGAATTGTATTTATCCGGAAATCTCCGGCGGAAAATTCCTCGACTGCTTTCATTATCTTTAATTGACTCCCAATCTCTTTTTTGCATTTTTTGGGTCCGATTAATATTGTATCTTTGCCTTTTAGATGATCTACTGTCATTTTATTACAATGATCCCGGTGTTCATGGGTAAAAAGAATAAGGTCAGCCATTTCCAGTTTTTCAGGCAGACCGTCAGTTTCATCGGGCCACTTCGACAGTATTATTTTTAACGGGTGGTTTTCGTAATATGTATTGATGAATGAGGGATCGATATAAATAACTGACTCCTCGCTCTTGATCTGTACCCACGCAGGCGGAAACCATTTTACCTCAATCATGAATACTCCTTACAGAACTCTTTTTAATCTTTAGGGTTAAGAGTACGGGTAGATTTTAAAACTGAAGAGCTTGGAGTGTCAAAAAAAAAATTATATATCAGAAAAATCATATTAAGCAGATAATGTATATATTCAGAAAGCATGGAATTGAATTAATGATTAAATTATAAAATATTTGAATCTGATAACATCCGTTTCGACAGAAACTCAGAAAGCTTGACAATGAATATTATCGATGTTAAAGTTCGCGAAACTCCGAGTTTTCAGTGCTAAAGCAAGGGTTGCCAAGCCTGCAAACCGACAGGGTGGGATTGGAAACGGTTCTGCCTTCCATACTTGAAAAGGAGAAAAAAATGAGCAAAGCAAGAATCTGTAAAGAACCCCCATAGTCCTCAGCTCATAGACAGTGATTTCGACATAACCCGGACGGATTAAAACCGCGCCTGTTCATTAATGACGTACGCGTTTTTGAATTATTAATATCAAAATATGTATCGGAGAAGTCTATGAAAGTTTCGGATATTCTGCAGAAATATTCAAAATCAAGAGAAAATCTTCTGAGTATTCTTCATGATTTACAAAACGCATGTAAAGACAAATGTCTCAAAATGGAAGACCTTATTGATGTTGCGGAGCATATCGGCGTACCCTGCGGTCAAGTCTACGGGATTGCCTCTTTTTATTCCATGTTCAGCTTCAAACCGAGAGGTAAATACATAATAAGAATATGCGGTTCACCTTCATGTGATCTCATGGGATCCACTCAAATTTCAAAAGAGATAAAAAAAATCCTGGGTATTGCATGGGGAGAGACGACAGAAGACGGATTATTCACTCTTGAAAAATCGTCATGTCTCGGTTTGTGCGAAATGGCTCCTGCCCTGATGATAAACGGAAAGCCTCACGGGAATCTCACGCCGAAAAAGATTTCGGAGATTATTTCAGGCATGAAAGAAAAAATCGAAAGAAAATCGTCTTTTGTCGAAAAAGGCATACATGACTGCAAAATTGGTCGAAAAAACATACTACTTGAAAAATGTTTTCCTCAAAAAGTAGCTGTCGGTGAGAATGATTCGGCTAAGTTCGAAGCTCTGGAAAAAATATTCACTGAAAAAATCAGTCCCGAAAAAATATTATCGGAGCTGAAAGAATCAGGATTGAGAGGGAGAGGAGGAGCGGGATTTCCGGCATATTTGAAATGGGAAAGCGCAAAAAACTATCCTTCAAAAGAAAAATACATAATATGTAATGCCGATGAAGGCGAACCGGGAACGTCAAAAGACAGGATATTGATGGAGAACAATCCCCGGCAAATACTTGAAGCAATGATAATTGCGGGATACGTTGTCGGCGCAAGCAGGGGATATGTTTACGTCAGGGGAGAATACGAACATTCTTTTGAAAAGCTTGTCAATGCGGCAGGAAAAGCACGCGAAAGAAACTATCTCGGAAAAAATATATTAGGCTCGGGTTTTGATTTTGATATGGAAATGCGAAAAGGAGCCGGAGCTTATGTCTGCGGAGACGAGACAGCGCTTCTTGAATCGATAGAAGGTAAAAGAGGAAATCCCAGAATCAAACCGCCTTTTCCGACAGAATACGGACTTTGGGAAAATCCCGCTTTAATAAACAACGTCGAGACTTTTTTCAACATTCCGGAAATAGTTCTATACGGGGGGAAATGGTTCAGAACCCTGGGGACCGAAAAATCCAGCGGAACCAAACTTTTCACTGTATCCGGAAAAGTCCAAAAACCGTGCGTGACCGAAGCTGAAATGGGAACTACTCTGAAAAAAATTATAGAACACGCAGGCGGAATGAAAGATGAAATGAAATTCAAATCAGCGCTCGTCGGTGGTGCTTCCGGGACTTATTTGACAAAAAAGCAATTGAATGTGAGTTTGGATTTTGAAAGCCTCAAAGAAATCGGCGCCGTTCTCGGTTCGGGTTCTGTTCTCGTTATAGATGAAGAATCCTCGATACTGACAAACCTCAGAGCAGTCCTTGAATTTTTCCTCCACGAATCCTGCGGACAATGCAGTCCTTGCAGAATCGGAACGCGTCAGCTCGTTGAACTTTTGGAAACATTCGAGACAGAAAATGAATTGAATGAAATGATAGATATATGCGAGCTAATGAAGAGCATGTCTTTATGTCCTCTCGGCCAGTCTCTATTAAATCCGGTAAAAAGTGCGGTCCAAAACTTCAGTAAAGAGTTAGTGAGAGAAAAGAAACTCCGGAAATCAGTGGAGGTGGAAAATGTCTGAACTGATAAAACTGATAATAGACAACAAAGAAATAATATCTGAAAAAGGAAAAACTATACTCGAAACGGCGAAAAATGCCGGCATCTATGTGCCGACTCTTTGTTATCACGAAGATTTGAAACCTTCGGGATCGTGCGGTTTGTGTGTTGTCGAAATTGAAGGTCAACAAGTCCCGAAAAGAGCCTGCTGTACACTCGCTGAAGATGGAATGAATATTACGACGAACTCCAAGAAGTTGAGAGGCATGAGAAAATCACTGCTCGAACTCATTTTGTCAGATCACGACGTTTCCTGTCCTTCCTGTTCGGCCAACGGCAAATGCGAACTTCAAACTCTATCAGAACTTTTAGGTGCTGATACGAATAAATACGCAAAAATCCAGTCCAATGAGGACTTGGACGAATCAAGCGTTTCGGTAATAAGAGATCCAAAAAAATGTATACAATGCGGCAGATGCGTTACTGTCTGCAACGAAATTCAAACGGTGAGCGCGATACATTTTGTGGAAAGAGGATTTGGAGTCAACGTCAACACGTTTTTCAAAAAGGGATTGGGGGAGAGTACATGTGTAAATTGCGGCCAGTGCGCTGCTGTCTGCCCCACAGGAGCGATAAGAGAATCAATTGAAATCGAGGAGGTTTGGAATTCAATATTCGATCCGGACAAAACAGTAATAGTACAGGAGGCTCCGTCGGTTAGAGTTTCAATCGCCGAAGAATTCGGTATGGAGCCGGGACAAGCAACACCGGGAAAGATGTATGCCGCTTTAAAGAAAATCGGTTTCGATTATGTATTCGATACCAATTTCACAGCCGATCTGACTATTCTCGAGGAAGGATCTGAACTCGTAAAAAGAATAAAAGAAGGCGGCTCTCTTCCTCTGATAACCTCCTGTTCTCCGGGTTGGATAAAATTCATGGAGACTTTTTTTCCTGATTATGCTCAACACATATCTACGTGCAAATCTCCCCAGCAGATGTTCGGAGCGCTTTCCAAAACTTATTTTGCAAAAGAGTACGGAATTGACCCTTCAAAAATAGTAAGCGTTTCGATCATGCCATGCACGGCAAAAAAATTTGAGGCTAAAAGACCTGAAATGCGCGACTCAGGATTTCAAGACGTCGACTACGTCCTGACTACAAGAGAATTCGTTAAAATGATACGGGAGGCCGGTATAGATTTTAAAAATATTAAACCTGCCGAAGCTGATGATTTGATGGGTCAGTATACAGGTGCTGGGACGATTTTCGGCGCCACCGGAGGGGTTATGGAAGCGGCCATTAGATCGGCGTGGTATCTTCTTACCGGGGAAAACATGAAAGACCTCGATATAAAACCTGTCAGAGGTCAGGAGGGAATAAAAGAAGCGTCCCTCAAAATTCCTACGAGGGATTTCGGAGAATTGAACATAAAGGTCGCAGTGGCACATGGACTCGGCAATGCGCGTCAGCTTCTTGAAAAAATCCGCGAACAGTTAATGAACACCGGTAAAAGCGAATATGCATTCATCGAGATAATGGCCTGTCCAGGCGGGTGTGTTGGAGGCGGAGGACAACCTCTGGGGAGTACAATGGCGAAAAAAGCGCGAAGAGGAGAAGGACTTTACGCCGAAGATCGGAGCATGGCAAAAAGACAGTCTCACGAAAATCCCGCAGTGATGAGCCCGAAAGGCATATACGCGAAATTTCTCGGCGAACCCCTGGGCGAGTTATCACACAAACTTCTGCACACGAGTTACTGGCAGCGCTGTACAATCGACGGATCCTGCGAAAAGGAGATATCTCACAAACATTAGGTTTGACTCACAAAGATTTTATATTAAGGATAATGATCTACAAACAGTAATTGAAACAATCGAAGGGTGGAATTAAGAAGGACAAGATATTAAAAAACCAGAATCAGATGTATTCAATCTTCAATATTCAACTTTAAACAATCCGTGATGCACTTTAGCCCATTCGATCGTGTTTACTATTTCTTTTGTAAAAGGCGTTAAATATTTTCCTGTCATTTTATTTTTTTTCATATACTCATCAAATCTTTTTATAACCATTGCCGGTTTGGCCTTGGCCCATTTCTGATGAGTATCGTATCCCATTTTATAAAATATGACGGGTCTTATTGCTTCTAATTTTCCTCCCATTCTGAAAAAATCGCAGATTTTTATGTATTCGTTCATCTGGTCCAGCTTTATCTTCAAATCTTTTGCCAGATCCTTTCTCTTGGTTTTTTTAAAATAGCCTGACAGAAACGAGATCTGGTCCTCAATTCCGTAGTCGCAAAACTTTTTAAGATCCTCCTTGTTTTCTCTGAGCAGTGGAATAGCTGACAACTCAGTTCTCTGGGGCATCCACATGTTCAAGTCATGAGAGAGGATTTTGAGAATCTTTTCGTTGAGTTTGTTCAGGATTGCGAACTTTCTCATCTTCGAAGGAGTTCGGACTGCTTCGTGCAGTGCGCAGAAGTCCTTTGTTCCGTTTGAGGCTATCCTGTCGCAGGCTTTTTTCAGATCAGGCATATGTTCAGTTCTGCCCCAGTAGATTATTCCCAGCGAAGTGGATTTACCGGGTTCGTATTCGATTTCTTTGTTGAGGAAAGAGTAGAATTCATCCAAGGATTTCAGGTCTCGGTTGTAAGCTTTCATCAGTGCTTCCATATTCCGGTCCTCCTGTTTGACAGCGAAATCCAGAGCTAAAAACAGTATTTTAAAACAGAGGAGCGGGGGAGTCAAACGATGATCTATGCTTCTAGAAGCGCAGACCTGCATAGGAATACTTTTGGTTCGTCGACAAATACAAATCCGCTGTTCTTGAACATGTCCAGAGATTTTCTGAAATCCTTTTTTGACACGTGAAAAAAAGGCTCACAGAGCAGAATTCTCCCATACTTGTTCAGAATTGATTTTACCTCTTTTATCAGTCCTGCCGGATCTGCAGATTCATGGAGCATCCAGAACATCAGGACGAAATCGACCTTTTCGTTCAGACCTATCCTGTCATCCGGACATTTGTATGGGCAAATCATTCCTTCGAATTCCGACCCGGATATTTTTTCCCTGAGTTTTTCGAGCATTCCTTCCTGAATATCGGCGGCAATGACTTTTCCTGTTTTTCCCACTATCTTTGCCATTTCCAAGGTGAAAAATCCAGGTCCGCAGCCCAGGTCAAGCGCGGTCATACCTGTCCCCAGGTACGGCCAGAGAATTCTTTTGGGATTATGAACAAGTTTCCGTAAGTTTGTGTCCAGAGCTCCGGCATGATCTACAGAGTACACTCTCCTGTCCGCATTTTCCATAATTTCTCCTGTTGATTTTTCCTTACACAATAAAGACGGAAACCAGCGGTAGATTATTGTAAGTATTTTTATTCTTTTTTCGCGTTCATTCGGGTCAATTCGTGGGGTAATCTTCTTTATTACTTTTTATTAGTGTCTATTCGCGTAACGATATTTTGAATCTTAACTTCGTGGTTGATATATTTTTTTCTTCTTCGCGTTCATTCGCGTCAATTCGTGGTTAAATCTTCTTTATTACTTTTTAAACCTTCGTGAAGAAAAAATGTATTCATTTTTTCTTTCGTGGTGGATATCTTTTCTTCTTCATTAACGCGACGATATTTTCATCTACGATGAAAAATCGGATTCGTGGATAAATTTTCTTTATTACTTTTCATTAGTGTCTATTCGCGTTCATTCGCGGTTCAATCTTATTTTTCTTTTACATTAGTGTCAATTCGTGGTTATCTTCTCCCCACCGGACACACACTGAAGCATATACCGCAGAGACTTACCTCTTTATTTATCCTTTCCCCTGATATCTTTCTCGCGTAATCCCTGCACTTGAACGCGTCATAGAACTCCTCTCTTTCCACCCCTTTTTTCCAAGTCATTCCCGTCGAAGCACCGACCGGGCATTTTTTGACGCACAAACAACAATTATCACACATACTCTTTTCTATAGGCACGCCTGTTTCTGATATTTTCTTGTCGGTCAAAACGCTAGCCATCCTGATTCTGGGGCCGAACCTTTTCGATATTAAAAGATCCGTTCTGCCGATCCACCCGAGACCTGCCCTCGTTGCGACCATTTTGTGTGACAGCGTATACTTTAGAGTTTTACTGAAATTTTTATCCAGATCGCTTTCGTCGAGCGTAGCCTTTATCGGCACCGCTTCTATTCCGTTGTTATTTAAAAGGTTCGCGATTTGGCCGGCCGCAAAATTTAATTCCTCATTGACTTCATTGTAATGATCGAAGTATTCCTCTGTCGGTCCGTTTACAATCCCGTCTATTATCTTGTCGTCGAGTTTCCTCATTATGGATATTCCATATCTGTAATTATTCCATATGGGATCCAGCAATCCCTCCAAATCCGCATACCCAACTTCAAATTTCTCAACATTGCAGATCTGCATGATTTTTTCGACCAAAAAATTTTGCATTTTGTTATATTCTTTTGTGCAATATATTTTAAGATAATCTTTTCATTCTACCAATGAATTACATCAAAATGAAAATTATTAAAATGGGGAAATTATTTGTTTCATAATAGCTGTTATTCGGATTTTTGGAGAACGATCAGATCTCCGTCCCATTCCGGGATATAAAGTTTTTCATTGAAATATTCTAAACTGCATATTTTTTGTAAATTAATTTTCAGCGGATTTTTTTCATTTGGATTGTTTCTTTTTCCTGATATTGCATTTGGATTGCCTGCGATTGACATAATTATATTAGCCTTCCTGTCTATCATCCTTAATACATGATTTTGTGTGTCACCTATGTAAATATTATTAGATTCGTCTATTGACAAAGACCATGGGCCATCAAAATACTCTTCCGGATTTCCTCCAAATGTCGCGTATCTGGGGTCGTTATTATCGCCTGAATAACCGGGTTCGCCAGTTCCCGCGATCAATTTTACCAAACGCCTTTTTTTATCGATCATGCGGAGCGAATAATTTTTGCTGTCGAGGACATATATGTTTCCGTCAGCCCCTTTTCTGATGTCGTAGATCCAGTTAAATTCTACTGTTTCAAAGGGCGTGTCATTTTTACTGAATCCGGGTTTTCCACTGCCAAGAATTTCAATTAAATTGCCTTCTTTATCAAAACGAAACACTTTGCAACCTGTAACGTCATTTATCCAAATGTCTCCGTCAAAATCAACAATACAGTTACCAGCGCTTTCAATCCCCGATTTTCTACAATCAATCAGTTTTGTTACAGTCTTTGAGAGAGGATTAATTCTGTGAATGGCGTTTTGCTCTGAAATCAGGATTGATGCGTCTTTTTGATCCGTAATGTAATGGGGATTAAGAATATCCAGATGATAATGGTGTTCTGTATTTGATGGAAAATATTTTCCTGCAGTCCAGAAGAAATGCCCGTCGTCGGCCATGTGACCGACCCAATTACTTTCGTAGTCGAAATAGAATTTTGAACCGTTTTGTCCAAAGAAGACGAAAGAATAGCCGTCTTTATAGTATTCACCTTTTTCGAAGTTGATTATTTTTTCGATTTCCCACATAGTTTTCACTTACATGATAATAAAACCGATACATTAAGACGTCAAATGTCGTAAAGCGGGGGCTCAATCGCTTGTAAAAACTGTAAAATTGGGGGACAGGGTATAGGTCTGTCGTATATTACAGGAAAAAATCCCCTTTGACCACAGACCTCTTCTGAAAGTGGCGATTTGCCGGTTCAAAAGCTCTTTTAACATTGGATCCGAGCTGTTCGGTATCTCGGTGCTGGTTTCAATTTGACGGGACTCAAAGAATCTGTCGAGAGCGGCAAAACACATACCGCTATTTTCATGTTTTTTACCCCGGAAAAAAATGGTATTTAAATCCTTTAAGTGACTGTGACCAATGAATAAATTTCGGAATAAACTCATTTTTATTTGTAGTAATAGTACCAATTACTTTGAAAATTCTTGTCGAAATTTTCCTTGCTGTCCAGGTCTATTGAAAAGTTTTCGCGCTTGAAATATCCGAATTCGTCGTATCGGGTAAGGAGCTCATAATACTTGTCCTTCCATTTTTTTACAGATTCTGTGTTGGTATATTTTTTTACATGTTCGTCGGTGAAGAGAAAAAATGTAACTCTTGAAAATGAACGCGAGATTTCCCATAAATCCTTATTGTCAATCCGTCTTTTAAGTTCTTCAATTTTTTCCTGTGGAATGTTTTCGTTGGCTTCAGCCATTGCTATCGGTCTAAAAGCGCTCGTATATACCAGAACATTATCAGTTGAATATTTTACCGTTTCCGGATTGTTTAAATCAACGATTAATCCAGTGTTTTCAAGTGTCTGCCTGAACTTGTCGGCGATTCTTTTCTGCTTAATGCTGTCGTAGTTGGAAAATCTGCCGTTCTCGTGAAAACTGTCCGCTTCTTCGGTGCATTCAAAGAATATGCCGAGTCTCGGTCTCGTTCCATCGTCTATAGTGTCGAAAAAAATATTTATTGTTTTAACACAAAAGTTATCGTCAATCCACTTGGCGAGTGACTTGAATTCAGGTTTGATTTCCTTCCTGCCGAGCATTATCAGCTTTGTCTCCCTGTATTCTTTGTCAGTGTGTATTATCATACTTTGTTCAGTGTGTTAAAGACTTATTATCGCGAATCAAAAAAAACTTATCTGTCATACACAACAGGGAAAAATCCGCGCAAAGGTTTCAAATAAGTAGAAGAATAAACGATGTCTATGTTGTCGTTTTCAGGTTTCAAGTTTGCGCTGAGATTTTGAGAAATTTTCGGATGATTCGGATCATAGACCTGAATGAAGGTTCGACCGTCTTTCTCCTCGTAATGATAAGCAACCACCAGGTGATTGTCCTTAGGATTTCCCTTACAACCTCTCGTGCTGATCAGACATATGGTGATTGGAACACCGTTGTCGAGATGCTTTCTGATTGCCGGCCATTCGCTTTTTGTCCGGTGCTCAATGTCATTCATTCTGTTCCGAAGATTTGTAGCAGGATAATTCTGCCATAGCATCACTTTCCACCAAACTCCATTTTTTGCCGCTCCGATTTGTCTTGCCACAATTTCCTTAAATAGTGGATCAGGAAGAGCCGGAATGTCCGTACGCGTCTCTGTTTTCTTTGCTTTAAAGAATCTGTCGAGAGCTGCAAAGCACATACCGCCACAAAGTCCAAAGCAGAAGGACACTTTGGCAAAACTGCCGAGTCCAAGGTCTGTCGTCGTGATTTTAAAACGATTTTCAAAACTGAATCCGTGAACCTGGGGTGTAAATTGAGTTTTGTGAATATTCATAAAAAATTTTGAAGTGTTTTTAAGATATTAAAAAATTGATCGTCAATATTATGCTTCATTGTTAACGGCTCAATAATTACTCACCGGGATTGCACATCCTTGAGAAATTATATTGGATTGTCAAATGTGTATTTTTAATCTGCAGCAATCTGCTCCGTTGATTATTGTCTGTATAAGCTCGACTTTGACCTTTTTTTGCAGAATCTCTTCAAAAAGTTTCTTAAACCATCCTGTTGAGCAATAACAGTAGATCAACGGAAATTTTCTCTTTGTATGTTTGACGCTTCCACAGTAGCATTTGTCGTATGTTACATCAATTACAGTTCCGTTCAAGGTCAGATGTCCGCCGCCTATGTCGTTAGTATTTAACTCGTCAAGGAAAGATTCCATGGATGTGTTTTTTTCGTATATCTGCTTGGCGGTTTGCAATAATGAATCCTCTATGCATTCCATGCCGCATTTTTCCATAACAGTTTTCAGATTGTCAGTGCCGATCTTTTCTTCAATTTTGGACATGGCCTCGTATAAAAAATCAGCTTTCTGTTTTGGAGAATTTTTGCTTTTGAATGCGTTGATTTTTACACAGCGACAGGAACTGCCCGTGATTTCCTTATAGGATCTGTTAAAACGATCTGTGTCGAATGGCATCAGTCACTCCGTTTTCTAAATTTGATTTTCAAACCGTGTATTTCTTTTCAATTTTCATAAATCCTTTTTAAATACAATCCTATTGTCACTAGTGTCCTAATAAAATCATTATAAATTGAAGAGATTCATTTGTCCACAAGGGTCTCTGGCATTTAGGGGATTGTCGGGATT
>JAFGSQ010000073.1 GCA_016934535.1 candidate division WOR-3 bacterium | reverse complement strand
CTTCGTGCAGGAGATAATTTATTATCTCCGACTTCGTGGTGAAAATTGTGTTTGGTCTTTTATTAGATTTAATAATAAAAAATAGAAAAAGAAATAAACCACGAAGGTTAACTAAAAGAAAACAAACCACCAATAGACACGAAATTTAAGAAAGACAATATAACCACGAATTGACACAAAAGAAAAGCAGGGCGGAGATTATTCCGCCCTGTTTATCAGTTTTCTTTCTTTTGAAACAGTTCGCCGACAGATGCAATTGAGCCGAGGAAAGCAGAGGATTCGTAGGGCATGAATATTTTTGTCGCGTTTCCGTTTGATATTTTTTCGAGAGCTTCAAGATATTTGATAGCCAGAAGGTCGTTCGTAGGATTGCCATTGTGAATGGCGTTAAAAACTATAGATATGGATTCCGCTTCACCCTGAGCGATTGTAATTTTTTGATATTTTGAAGCATCGGCGACCTTTTTTATTGACTCGGCGTCGCCTTCGGCCTTTAGTATGACTGACTGTTTGTGGCCTTCAGCTTCGAGTATCATCGCCCTTCTCTCTCTTTCCGCCTTCATCTGGCGGTGCATGGAATCGACGACTTCGGAAGGAGGCTCGATTCTTTGCAGTTCGACCCTGGTGACTTTGGTTCCCCATTTGTCTGTAGCTTCATCAAGTATCATTCTCAATTTCGTGTTTATAACCTCTCTCGAAGTAAGGGACTCGTCGAGCGCGAGATCTCCTATAAGGTTTCTGAGGTTTGTCTGGGCGAGTTTTGTAGCCGCAAGATAAAAATTTGCCACGTTGTAAGCTACTTTAACGGGATCTGTGACTTCGTAGTAGACTACGGCGTCGACGTCTACGACAACATTGTCTTTTGTAATTACGGATTGAGGCGGAACGTCTACAACCTGTTCGCGGGAATCAATTCTTCTGATTTTCTCTATGAAAGGAAAAACAAAATTCAGACCACTGCCGACTGTTCTCTGGTATCTTCCAAACCTTTCTACGAGACCTTTTTCCCATGGCCTGACAATCTTTAGAGAAGTAGCCGCGAAAAAGAAAATTATTACAGCCAGGAAAATTATCAATGGAAGCATATTCATCTCAGACTCCTTTCTTTGTTTTTCTTACAATTAAATGAACACCCTTTTTTTCAACCACCTCAATTTCGACATCTTTATCAATTTCTTCGTCTGACTCAGCAGATGCTTTCCAAATCTCGTTTTCTACCCTTACGAAACCGCTGTTTTCATGATTTATTATTTTTTCAGTCACCACGCCTTTCATTCCAATAAGCCTGTCGGCTCCTACCCCACGGGGCTGTTTTTTTGTGACTTTGTCGGAAAATTTCCTGGCAAAAGCGAACGAAACAGCTGAAAGTAAAACAAAAGCGACCCATTGCCAGAGAGGATGAACTTCTATCATCGAAACGATACCCGCGGCGGCGGCGCCTATTCCAAAACAGATAAGAAAGAAACCCGCAGTAAAAATCTCACCTACGATAAACACTGCGGCAAAAATAAGCCAAGCCCATGTTATCCACATCGGGACCTCCTAAAAATTATGTTTATCAATGCATTATATATAATGTATACTCAAACGAAGCAATCATAAATGGATTATACAGGAGGCGGAGTGTCTGTCAAAAAAAAGATAGCGATCGTCGACGATGAACCTGATATAGTCGAATTGTTATCATACAGCCTTCACAAAGAGAATTTCTTGACAGAATCTTTTTCAGACGGGGCTGCTTTCATCAGACACATATCGGAAAACAACGCAGATCTAATCATTCTCGATCTCATGCTGCCCGGATATACCGGAATAGAAATATGCAAAATAATCAAGGCATCTCCTGAAAAAAAGAACATCCCCATTATTATGCTGACGGCAAAGGATTCAGAAACAGACAGGGTTCTGGGTCTCGAACTCGGGGCGGACGATTACATCGTAAAACCCTTCAGCGTCAAAGAACTTATCGCGAGAGTCAAAGCTGTTTTGAGAAGAACATCTTGTCCGCAGGAAAAGAATAAAGAGGAAACGAATCTGGTAAAATACAAAGAACTGGTAATAGACAGGGATAAATTCTCGATTAAAGTCTGTGGTAAAACCGCTGATCTGACTTTCACTGAATTTAAAATTCTCGAAATCCTTGTGTCTAAACCCGACAGAGTTTTCAGCAGGGAAGTTCTCCTGGAAAAGCTGTGGGGTTCTGAAAAAATTGTGATTGACAGAACCATAGACGTTCACGTGGTTAAAATAAGAGAAAAGATTGGAAAATACGGAAAATTCATAAAAGCCGTAAGGGGGGTCGGGTATAAATTTGAAGCTTTTTAAAAGGATTTTCGCTTTCTCTATATTGCCTGCGCTGATAGTATTTTTCTCATCCGTTGTTTCGGTTGTTATGATTGTAAAAACGGGACGCGTTATTGAACGAAATGAAAGCATTAACGTTTTATACACGGCTTGTGTAAACGCGCGGTTGATCTCCGAGAAGACCCTTGAAGAATACGGAAAAGAAAACATCGACAGTGTTTTTAAAGATATTTTTGGCGGACAAAAACTCAGATATATCCTTTACGACGACCAGGGGAATGTGCTGGCTGATTCAAAGCTCAATACAGTAAACAACGCTAAAATCCCATTGAAAAGCGCTTTTTATCAAGCGCTTAGAGTTTTAACTGATTCTCATGAAAACAGCAGATATTACGGTTATTCACAAACAGCTTCTTCTGCGTCTCTGGCGCTGCCTTTTTATTATGAAAAAAATCTTAAAGGAGTGATACTTGTTGAAGGAGATCCGGACATCATATATCCAAAAGCGGCATATAAGCTGTATTTTGCAGCGTTCGGATTGATTGTTTTTTCTTCTTTGGCGGCATTGTTTTTATGTACGGGTACAATTATAAAAACAATAGACTCAATCAGAATTTCGGCAGAAGCGGCTCGTAAAAATTCCACGGAAATACTTTTATACGGAAAAGAAAGAATGCTTCTCGGTGAAAAATTTTCATATTTTTTTACTGCGATGCAAGATGAAGAAAAACCAAATGTTAAGACTTCGGAGCTTTTTTCGAGTCTTAATTCTATAGCAGACGGACTTCCCTCATGTGTTCTGATTATTGACGGCACAGGAAGAATTGTTTTTACAAACAAAACCGTTAAAGCAACATTCCTGAAAAACTACACAGGCGATTATGAAGGCAAGTATTACAGAGAAATATTCCAATCAGAGGAATTGCTGAAAATGCTAAAAAAAGCCGAGACTGCCGGAGAAGCAAGCGGGGAAGTTGAAATTTTTAACCTTGTCTGCCTTGTGTCCGTAAAATATCAAGAAATTGATAAATCCAAATATTCGATTGTTTCAATTCAGGACATCACCGAACAAAAAGCGGCTGAACACAGGCAAAACCGATTCATAATCAACACTGCCCACGAACTGAAAACACCGCTTTCGATTGTAATGGGTTTTGCCGAGATTTTGGAATCAGAATCGGAGGAAAATAAAAGTAAATTTATCTGCATAATCAATAAAAATCTCAATCGGCTCAACAATCTCGTGAAAGATCTTCTTCTTCTTGCGCAATCAGACGACCCCGGATTTCTTTATGATTTCAAAAAAACCGACATAAAGATCATAGCCGATGAAACAATGATTGTTTTCGAACAAAAGGCCAAGGAAAAAAACATATCCTTAAACAAAAGTTTCTCTGAAACCGATTTTTTCGTCTACGGAGACGATTTTCTTTTGGGACAACTGCTTGTTAATCTTGTCGACAATTCAATAAAATACAACAAAGTTAACGGGGAAGTCCTTGTTTCTCTTTCGAAAAGAGAAGGCATGATATTTTTATCAGTAAAAGATACCGGTATAGGAATTCCGGAAAAACACAGAAAAAACATTTTTTCGAGATTTTATACAGTCAATAAATCAAGGTCGAGAGAAACGGGAGGGACAGGGCTGGGCCTGTCTATAGTCAAAAGCATTGCCGACAGACACAGCGCTTATGTTTCGTTTGACAGCGAAATTGACGTCGGAACGGTTTTTACCGTTAGTTTCCCGGAATATAAGAATTAACAAAAAATTAACCAACCGTTTATTTAATTGTAACCCACCTATTTTATGATGTGCGTGTTTTTGTGCTGTCAAAAAGCGATTCTTGCAAACCGCAATCTAAAAGGAGGATTTATGAACACAGTGAAAACAGTTTTAATCGCGGCGGTTCTTTCAGCCGGATTATTCTCGGCCATGCAAGGCTTCGACTTGAATTTCGGTATGGAAGTCAGAAACAGATTCACTCTCGTTCAGGAAGCGCCCGACGACACAGGCGATGCCGAGATAACGCAAACTTATTTCAGCATTGACAGGGGATACGTAATACTGTCTGCGAAATACAACGATTATCTTTCAGGAAAACTGACTGTCGATTTTCTCAGCAGCAAAGATTATAAAGACGGTGCTTCGGTAAGATTGAAAACAGGTTACATCCAGCTTTCCAATCTCGTTCAATATCACAAGTTTCAACTCGGTCTCATCGGCAATGTATTCGGCGAAGAAGGCGTTGCAAAGGCGAATTGCCCGACCATCTCTTCGCGTTTTTTCGATATGCAGAAACTGCATTCATCTGCGGATTATGGAACAGCAGCCATTGGAAACCTTGAGTATTTTGACTGGGCCGCTACGGCAGTTAACGGAGAAGGATACAAAAACACCTGTGGAAGCGCGAATTTCAATAAAAAAATGATGTTCGCCGTTGCCGCAAACATAAAACCTTTACCGATATTGAATTTCGGCGGATCCTACGTTTATGACAATCCGGGTACGCCTGATGCGGACGACGAATATGCCTCAAACAACATTTACCACGCGGCGATCAATTTCAATCACGAATATTTCGGATTAGGCGCAGTTTATTACGGAAGAAGTTTCACAGCGGCCGGCGCCGATGATGCTGTCAAATCGATGGGATTTGCCGTTTATCCTGTCCTTCACCTCAAACCCATGACGGGAAACGAAATAGACATTTACGCGAGATACGACCAGTGGGATCCGGACACAGACACGGACGACGACGGGCTGAACAGGATTTTCGGCGGTTTTAACTGGACAGCGTTCAAAGACAGTAAAAACTGTGTTTATCTTGGAGCTGAATACATGATGGAAAGTTATGAAATGGAAGATTACACTTCGACAAACATGTTTCTGTTTCAGGTAAAATGGGTGTTTGACACAAAAGTGTCGTCTTAATTATAATTGTGCAATAAAACATAAGGGGGACATCGGGTCCCCCTTGATATTTATACAGGAGGAAAGAGAATGAAAACTAGAATTTTATTTATCGCTGTGTCTGCGGTTTTAGTTGTTTTGACGGGATGCAGTCAAAAACCCGTACAACAGCTTCAGGATTCTTCGCAGGTAGAACTTGTCAGTATGGATTTTTTGGGAGCGGGAGCGACTTTTCCTTTCCCGCTGTATTCTAAAATGTTCGATGAATACAGTAACATCAAAGGACCTAAAATCAATTATAACGCAATCGGATCCGGAGGAGGAATAAATCAGCTCATAGAAAAGACAGTGGATTTCGGAGGAACTGACGCCCCCATGAAGGAAGACGAGCTTCAAAAAGCCGGCGCCGATATTATTCACGTCCCTGTTTGCCTGGGAGCGGTGGTTGTTTCCTACAATTTGCCCGGAAATCCTGCTTTAAACCTGACTTCTGATGTCATAGCAGAAATATTTCTCGGTACAATAACGAAATGGAACGATCCGAAAATATCAGCAATAAACGCGGGAACAGCCCTTCCCGAAATGGAAATAATCGTTGTTCACAGGTCGGACGGAAGCGGCACGACATATATTTTCAGCGATTATCTCACTAAAGTCAGCAGGAACTGGGCGCAGGAAGTCGGAACCGGAAAATCTCTCGATTGGCCGACAGGTATAGGAGCCAACGGAAATCCCGGCGTGGCTGGACAGATAAGCTCTACTCCCGGAGCGGTAGGCTACACCGAATTGATATACGCCCTCAGCAATTCAATGTCGGTCGCTTCAATACAGAATAAAAGCGGCACTTTCATCGTCCCTTCAATAAGCTCTGTTAGCGCATCGGCTGAAATTGACCTGCCTGCAAACATGATCGTTTCCCTTACCGACACGGACGCTCCGGAAGGTTACCCGATAAGCGGATTCACATGGATAATACTTTACAAGGATCAGAATTACGGGGGAAGAGATCAAAAAAGAGCGAAAGAACTTGTCAATCTTATATGGTGGATGACTCATGAAGGACAGGTTTATTGCGAAGAATTGCACTACGCACCGATACCGGAAAAAGCGATTGAGCAAATAGAAAGTTTAATAAAATCCGTCAACTTCGGCGGAGAAGCCCTCATCTGATTATTTGTATTCGGTTTTTATAATGAACGACAGGGTGTTCAAGGCGATCCTTTATGTTTCAGGGACTGTAATCATTTTACTGATAGCGGGTATTTTTTTAACGCTGTTCATTAGAGCGCTGCCTTCGATAAAAGCATTGGGATTTTCCTTTTTTACCGGTACTCGATGGGACCCTCAATCGGTGTGGAGAGGGGAAAAGATAGAACTTGGAGCCCTGCCTTTTTTGTTCGGAACCGTTTCCACCGCGTTTCTCTCTCTTTTGATCTCGATACCGTTCGCTTTTTCTACGGCACTTCTGCTCGGTGAATATTTTAAATCCGGCTTTCTCCCAGCTTTTCTTAAAAGCACAATGGAACTTTTATCCGGAATACCATCAGTGATATACGGTTTCTGGGGATTCAGCGTAATAGTACCCATTGCCAGATCATTTGAAGCAAAAACCGGAATACCGCCGTACGGCGTCGGGATTATGACTTCTTCTCTGGTTCTCTCAATAATGATAATACCATATTCCGCTTCAATGATCAGGGAGTCTTTACATCTAGTCCCGACCGAGCTTAAAGAAGCGGCTTATTCTCTCGGCGCGACGCGTTTTGAAGTTATAAAAAACGTCATATTTCCCTGCGCGAGATCGGGAGTGACGGCAGGTCTTCTTTTGGCACTTGGCAGGGCTCTCGGAGAGACGATGGCAGTGACGATGGTTATCGGAAACCTAAACGCACTTCCGAAAACGCTTTTTTCTCTTGCCGAACTTCACAAAACGTTGTTTTCACCTGGAAACACGATGTCGAGTATAATAGCTCTTGAATTCAACGAATCGAGCGGTATTCATCTTTCCGCCCTTATACAAACGGGTCTTCTTCTAATCTTGGTGACAACTGTAATAAACTTTTCAGGAAGATTGATAATAAAGAAATTCGACAAATCGGGATCTGCCTGATGCCTTTGAAAATAGAATTGAAATGAAAAGCAAACCGATTGAGTTAAGAAAGACCGAAAATTTTCTTTTTAAAATGGCGGTCATAACTCTTTCGTCGGCTACAGTCATTCCGCTCGTGCTGATTTTGTTCTTCGTCGCAAAAAAGGGGATAGCCGCAATAGACATGAATTTTCTTTTCTCTCTTCCCAAACCCGTTGGGCAGGAAGGCGGAGGCATTTCAAACGCGATCGTCGGAACGATAATATTAATCGCATTAACGTGCGTTATGTCGATCCCTCTCGGAATTCTGTGTGGAGTTTTTCTCGCAGAATGCAGGAAGTCTAAATTATCTTTCTGGGTGAGAACATGGGTGGAGGTGCTTCAGGGCGTACCTTCTATAGTTATGGGAATAGTAGCGTATATATGGATAATCAGACCCCTGAAAGGACTTTTTTCGGCTTTTGCCGGTTCTGTCGCCCTTTCCATTATGATGCTTCCCCTTGTAATAAAAGCCACGGAAGAGACGGTCAAAATGGTTCCTGATTCGATAAAAGAAGCCGCGTTGTCTCTTGGAGTGCCGTATTACAAAACCGTTTTACGCGTCGTTCTGCCTGTCAGCGCCAGCGGCATACTGACGGGAGTTCTCCTGGGGGTGGGAAGAATCGCCGGAGAGACGGCGCCTCTTCTCTTTACTGCTTTCGGCAATCAGTTCATGAACTACAATATTTTCAAACCTGTGAACGCCCTTCCGCTTCTTATATACAGATACGCGACGAGTCCTTATAAGGATTGGCAGCAAATCGCCTGGGGAGCTTCGTTGTTTTTGATAGCGTTCATTTTATTAATCAATTTCATAGCGAGTGGAATAGCCAGAAAATGGAAAGTAAAATTTTAAACAGCGTTGATTTTTCTCTTTTCTATGGAGAAACAAAAGCTCTTGATAAAATCAACATAGAAATTCCAGCGGGAAAGGTTACGGCGATTATGGGGCCGTCAGGCTGCGGAAAGACAACTTTCATCAGAGCTATAAACAGGATGCACGAAATCGATTCGAACGTCAGACGCGAGGGCGAGATATTTTTGCACGGGAAAGAAATACACTCACTCGACCCCATTGGTTTACGAAGAAAGATAGGAATGGTGTTTCAGAAACCGAATCCGTTTCCAACGATGAACATATACGACAATGTAATAGCAGGTTACAAACTCGGCGGAATCAGATTATCCCGTACGGAAAGAGACCTGATTGTTGAGGACTCACTTAAAAAAGCGGCTCTCTGGAATGAAGTCAAGGACAATCTTTACAAAAGAGGCACTTTTTTGTCGGGCGGTCAACAGCAAAGGCTCTGCATTGCAAGATCTCTCGCACTGAAGCCCGAGATACTCCTTCTTGACGAACCTACTTCAGCATTGGATCCGAAATCGACGGCTAAAATTGAAGAACTTATCGTCGAGATGAAGGAATACGTCACGCTTTTGCTCGTCACGCACAACATGTCGCAGGCGGCGCGGGTCTCGGACCTAACGGCTTTTTTCTTTCTCGGAGAATTGGTAGAATTCGGAAAAACAGAAAAAATGTTCACTTCTCCGGACGATAAAAAGACGGAGGAATATCTCACGGGAAAATTCAGTTGAGGAGACATTATGCTTCATGAAAAAATCGAACAGCTTAAAGAAAACATCATTTCATTCTCTTCTCTGATAGAGGACATGATTGTTAAAAGCCTTAACGGACTCATGAGCGGAGACAGCATGGTTCTCGATGAAGTCATCGGCAAACTCGAAAACGAAGCGAACAGAAAAGAAGTCGAAATAGAAAAGTTTTGCACTCACATAGTGGCTCAATTCGGACCTAAGGCATCCGATCTCAGAAAAGTTCTGATGATACTTGAAATGAACAGCGACTTGGAAAGAATGGGCGATCACGCTGTCAATATAGCCCAACATTCGCTTTTTCTTATCGAAAAACCGAAAGTCAAAGAATATGCCGATCTTGTAAAAATGAAAGATGATGTCCTGAAGATGTTCAAGGAAAGTATAGTTTCGTTTATAAAAGAAGACATCGCCCTTGCGCGGGAAGTATGCGCCAACGACGATGTCGTAGATGATTTAAAAGACAGCATAATCAGGGAACTTGTAGTCTTCATGCTCGCTGACGCCACTACCATTGAAAGAGCGCTGAAGCTTATAAACATCACTCACGATCTCGAGAGAATTGCCGATCTTACTACAAACATAGCTGAAGATGTCGTTTTCATCGGAGCGGGAAAAACGATAAAACACAACCTTTGACCGGTACTTGCGAAGAATTTTGACTTTTGTTAACGTTCTGTTTTTATGAATATTTCGAAAGTGTCTGTCGGCGGAACCTCTTCCCATTCCCTTGAATAATAAAAAACCAAATCCAGTTCAACTTCGCGTAAAATCCTGATCGTGAACACCTGTTCTCCCGGAGAGCCTAAAAGACCTTCGTTTTTGGCTGAGAAGAACGAAGAGTCAAAAGAGACGATGTTTTTGTCTGTCGAACAGGGATTCCACTGAAATCCTGTGGAAGGATTCGACGGAAGAACAATTTTTAACGGTTTGTTTATTCGGACAGTTATGCTGTCGCCGTCGAATGTATTGTCGACAATGTAATTCTTATGACCGGCACAGCCAAAAATCAGAATGTAAACCAGGTAAACGAATTTATTCAACGTCAATCTACCATCATTTGAACCGGTTCTTTTTCTGAAACCGAAAAATTTCCTTGAAAAACAAGTTCCGGATATTGAGCGGATGATAATTTGATGCAACTTGACAAAGCGGATATTAACACGTCTTCGGCCATGAAGGAGTCAAACGTTATTTCGAACTTGTCAAATGACACTGTTTCAAGAGGTTTTCCTTCTCTGATGTAAGAAAGATGAATCGCCGGCGAAATAGGCTCGTCAAAGGCGGTCATGATTCCGACATATTCCGAATCGCATACCGTGAATTTATCTTCTGGTTTGATTAGGTCCAGCACACATCCCTCCGGAGTGCACATACCGACAAACACTGAAAATCTGTCCGTAGCCGGCAGCATCAATTCAAAACAGACGCTGTCAAGAGAATCAACAGCCGATGAAAAAAGCAGTGAAAGACTTGAGTAGGAGCCCTCGGTGACGGTCGCGCCGGAAAAAGCAAGAACGTAATCGCCGTCTTTCAGATATTTGAGGTTTTCAGCCGATTTCAGATTGAAACTTAAGTAATTGTTTTCAGGAACGGTTTGATCCTGCGAGGTGTTGACTGAGGATGCTTTTTCCGAACACCCTCCCGCTAGAACAGCCGTAATCAGCAAAACTAACAATACAGTTCTCATTGTGTCTCCTTGCCATTTTTCGGATAATGATATACAAAATATTTGTTCATGTCCACGGACGAAAAACAGAAGGAGGCGATTTGAAAAAGCATGTAACGATTTTCATTTTTTTATCGCTTTTTTTACCGGCCTGTTCGGCGTTAAAAAATTTCGACAGGAGAAGCAGTTTCGGCGAACCTCTCTCGAAAGAAGACCTGAAGACTATATACGAAACCTGGTTCGAGAATCCTTACGAGTACATGTTCGAGTCATGCGACAAGGAAAAAATGCTTTTAGGCGGCGTCAACGGAATTCTGTTTTACGGAGGATTGTTGGACGGTTTTGCGAGACAACTCGGAATAGACAGATCTCATCGCTTTTATGATTTGAAATTGATAGAAAGAGCGGCTAAATTACCGATTCTTTTAAAAGAAGAGGAATTCGGCTATTACAATCCCGAAATAATCGTTTGGGGTTATGAAAATCTCATCCCCTCCCCTGAGGACAGATTCAGAAGAGAAACATACAGATATGTATATCAGAGGGTGTTCAGAAGATTTTTCAGGCTCATGACGGAAAGTTACCTTTTTCTTGATAAATACAGAGTAATAGAAAACGATTCCAGAAAATACAAAGAGATTGTCGTTGAAGGAGGATTTGAAGCGCTGACTTATCTTGACAAAGAATACGGAAATCTGCTTTCAGAATATGATTATGGGACCGGATATTCTTACTGGACAGTCGGCATGTCTTTCGGTTTCTGGCTGAGAAGGCACTTGGACGGAACAGACGAATACGTTTGGGAAGGATTGACGAGGCTGATGAACCTTTACGACAGGGATTGGTTTGAAGACAAACTGCTCAACGGACCTTCAACAATGTGACAGGCTGATTTGAAAAACGGTGTTTCGCGGTTTATGACTGCTCTCTCTGCAGTCTATCAGGCTTCGAAAAAGCTTCTTTTTGCCAGGATTATTCTTACCGCCGTGCGTGCGGTGATTCCGGTCTCTCTCTTATACATAGTTAAGCTTTTCGTCGATTCTGTCGTTTTGGGAGTCAGTTCGCCTGAACCAGATGGTGCTTTCTTGAGATCGCTTGTTTTGATTGTTGCTGCCGGAACCGCATACGCGGTAAGCTTTATTGCCGACTCGCTCAACGAGGTCGTCACCGAGTATCACTCCCTGAAAATCATGGATAAGATTTACGAAACGATGCACGGCAAATCCTCTGAGATTGACATATCATTTTACGAAAACCCCGAATACCATGACACGCTTCACAGAGCACAAAGAGAAGCTCCCTATAGGCCGACGGTGGTCTTGAATCAGATTTTCTCGATTTTTCAGAATCTGCTGACCTTTGCCGGAACAGCTGCGTTGATTCTTTCTTTCAGCCGCGTTGCCGGATTTGTGCTATTTGCCGCAGTCGTACCGGGCACGGCAGTCCATATGTTTTTTGTCAAAAAAACATATAAATGGCAGAAAGAAGTAACGAAATACGAAAGAGAGACCTGGTATTACAGTTTTTTGCTGACTTCGGAAGGAAGCGCAAAAGAACTGAGGCTTTTCGGCATTGCCGGTCTTTTCAAAGAGAGATTTAAAAATTTCAGAAAAATGCTGAGAGGTCAGCTTCTTTCTATTAAAAAGAAGAGAGCCGCTTCTGATTTCGCCGCGCAGACTCTTTCGTCTGCTGTTCTCGCAGCACTCCTGGTTTACCTGACCTCTGAAACTTACGGTGGAATTTTGTCTTTAGGCAATCTCGTTATGTTTTTTCAGGCGTTTCAAAGAGGACAGGGAAGCCTGAGAAGTCTTCTTGGCGGGTTTGTCGGTCTTTATGAAAGCGGATTGTTTTTGTCATACTTTTCGGATTTTCTCGGGTTGAAAAGCAGAACTGCCGTTTCGATTTTGCCGCAGGTCGTAAAAGCCGAATGCAGACACCGTGTAAAAATTGAAGACGTAACTTTTTCGTATCCCGGATCACCTGATAAGGCGCTTAAAAGAGTGAACATGGATTTTGAGAGAGGTCGCGTGACGGCTATTGTCGGAGGGAACGGCTCTGGCAAAACAACGGTAGCAAAACTGATTTGCAGGTTTTACGACCCCGACGAAGGAAGGGTGATCGCCGATGACACCGATTTGCGGCAGATCGAGCCCGAAACCTGGTTCGAATCGGTTTCGGCCGTGTATCAGGATTTTCAGAAATATCAGCTAACGGCGGGTGAAAATGTCTGGCTCGGGGACATCATCAGACAAAATGATTTTAGCTCGATCAAGGAAATCGCGGAAAAAGCAAGAATCAAAACTGTCATTGAAAAAATGGAAAAAGGTTTTGATACACGCCTCGGAAGATGGTTTGAAGGAGGCAGAGAACTGAGCGCGGGAGAATGGCAGAAAATCGCGATAGCGAGATGTCTTTTCAAAAAGGCGTCTGTTTATGTTTTTGATGAGCCAACCGCTTACCTGGACGCTTTGTCCGAAGAATCAGTCATGGAAGCCCTGCGGGAAGCCGCCAAAGAAGCCGCTGTGATTCTGATAAGCCACAGATTTTCAAATGTTGTCAAGGCTGATTACGTGTATGTTCTGGAAAACGGAGAGATTTCGGAAGAAGGATTGCATAAAGAACTGATTGAAAAAAACGGGATATATGCATCTTCTTATTTATACCAGACCGGCGAAACGGGAAAACGGCATGAATGAAACCGAAAAGACTGCCTTCGTGCTTCTTTCGCAGATTATTTCGCCGGTGAATAAGGGAAAATCCCTCCCTGAAATTCCGGAGAGAACGTGGAAGACCATTGTCGGATTATCCGCAGTGCACGGTGTATCGGGTTATCTTTCAGAATTGCTGAAAGAAACCGGAGAAGGTGAAATTTCTCGAGAAATTTTTAGGGAACTTACCGCCGCGTATGCCCCACTTTGGCGCGATTCAGTCGCATTTTCATCTGTTCTCGGAGAACTGCAAAGGGTTTTTAAAAACGAAGGAATAAGATTCATTCTTTTAAAAGGTTTGCACGTCGCTGAATCTGTATACGGGAGTTTAAAAAAAAGACCGATGCAGGACATAGACCTTCTGGTCAGGAAGAACGACACGGAAAAAGCCGACAGGCTCCTAAGAGCAATGGCGAAACCAGAGAAGTGGAACAAGACGTGGATAGAAAAATACCATTATCACCTGGGCTACGACATGACCTCGTTTTTGGAGAATAGCAAAACGCGTTTGAAAATTGAACTTCATTGGGATATTTTGCCGAAAGAAAATCCTTTCACTATTTCTCTGAACGATATCTGGAAAAACGCGGTTAAAGAGAAAATCGCCGGAGTTGAAATTGAAGTAATGTCTTTGGAATATCTTCTGTTGTTTCTTTGCGTGCATCTTTCTTTTCAGCACGGTTTTTGTCTAAAAATTATTCATCTTCTGGACATCGCCGAGATTGTATGCCTTGAAAAGATTGACTGGGAAAAGTTTTGTCAAATAACATTGTCAGGTCATGCCCAAAGAGCAGTAAGCCTGGTCTTCAGGACGGCGGAGGAAATTTTCGGTGTTAATTTCCCGCCGGAAACCGGAATAATTGCCGCAGTGAACACGCCCGATAAAAAAATAATATACGATGCAATCTCCCTGATCAGGGACGACCCGGTTCTTATGCACAGCGCTTTCAGCAGATTCAAAAAAGATGAAGGTTTGCGGCAGAATTTCAGGAGTATTTTTTACAGCCTTTTTCCAAAACCCGACGTGATTAAAGAATTGCACGGAACAAAAAATTATTTCCCTGACATTTTTTTAGCTTACATATACAGGATGACCGGTCTTCTGAAAAAGCACGGCGGAGCGTTCGCGGAGCTTGTTTCCGATCGTGCAAGGCGCGAAAATTACAGGAAACACTCAAAAATGAAAAAAGAAATATTCGATTGGATTTCCCGTAAAACCCACGCTCCTGTTCCCGGGATTGACCCTGATGTGTAAAACAAATAAAATCCGGTGTGGACAACAAAGAGATTAAAGTAACCGAAATATTTTCTTTTGAAAAAAGAACAAAACGAAAACTGCCCTTTTTTCATACTAAAATATCGGCCGGATTCCCTTCGCCGGCGGAAGAATACTCGGAGAAAAAGCTGGATTTGAACGAGTATCTTATAAAACATCCTTCGGCGACTTTTTTTATCAAAGTGTCCGGAGATTCCATGATAGGGGCCGGAATTCATTCCGGAGACCTGCTCATAGTAGACAGGTCTCAGGAACCAGCCAACAACAAAATAGTCATAGCTGTCCTCGACGGTGAATTCACTGTTAAGAGAATAATGAAAAAAAAAGACAAAATATTCCTTATTCCCGAAAATGACAATTTTAAACCCATTGAGATAAAATCAGAAATGAATTGCGAAGTGTGGGGCGTCGTAACGCACGTCATACATCCTTTGTGACGGGGATCAAATGGAAAAAGACGTTCCTCCGATAGCCCTGGTCGACTGCAATAATTTTTATGTTTCATGCGAGAGAGTTTTCGAACCCTCTTTAAAGAGCGTCCCCGTCATAGTTCTTTCTAACAACGACGGATGTGTCGTATCAAGGTCCAACGAAGCAAAAGCGCTCGGTATTGAAATGGGTACACCGGTTTTTAAGATAAAAGATCTCGTCATGAAAAATTTTGTCCGCGTATTTTCCTCAAATTACGCGCTGTACCAGGACATGTCATCGAGGGTTATGCAAACCCTGAAAAGATTTTCTCCTGAAATCGAGGTATATTCGATAGACGAGGCGTTTGTCTCTCTGGGTGGATTTACGGAACAGGACATGACTTCATACGCGAGAGAAATAAAAAATACGGTTTTAAAATGGACAGGAATTCCGGTTTCTGTCGGAGTCGCGCAAACGAAAACTCTCGCAAAAGCGGCCAACAGAAATGCCAAAAAAAGCGACAGCGGCGTCTTCAGTCTATTCGACCGAACAAAAATAGACGAAATCCTTTCGAAGACGAACACTCGGGATTTGTGGGGAATAGGGTTGAAGCAGTCGGATAAACTTGCGGCAAATGGTATATTCTCCGCACTCGATTTGAAAAATGCCGACAGGGACTGGGTGTTGAAGAACTTGACGGTAACGGGGCTGAAGACTGCCCTAGAACTCAACGGTATTCCTTGCATAGATCTCGAATCTGCAGTACCGGATAAAAAAGGGATCGCCTGTTCCAGGTCATTCGGGAGACCCGTAGAGAAAATAAATGAACTTAAAACAGCGTTGTCCGAGTATGTAACCGTCGCCTCCGACAAGATGAGAAAACAGAAATCTATCCCGCTGACAATGACTGTTTACATAACCACGGACAGGTTTAGTGATAAAGATCTTCAATACGCAAATTGGCTGGATGTCAAAATCGCTTCACCTACGGCCTATCCGCCCCCCCTGATAAAACTCGCGCACAGGGCACTCGAAAAAATTTACAAACAAGGTTACAAATACAAAAAAGCAGGAATTGTTTTTACAGGTTTGATAGGAGAAGAAGAAACGTCGAATTCTTTGTTCTCGGAATTCGGCGAGGATAATGGAGATTCAAAAATAATGAAAACAATAGACGAGATAAACAAAAAAATGGGTAACAACACCATCAAATTCGCTTCATCAGGATTTGACGGATCGTGGAAGATGAAAAGAAACCGGCTTTCAAAAAGGTTCACTACCGACTGGAATGAATTGCCTGTGGTTTATTGCGATTAAAAGTATGAAGAAGATTGTGGAAACAGTTGTGTCAGGCGCGTTTTTCGAGCAGTTTTTTCGACAATAAACAAGCTTTTTCCGTGATTTCACGTTCATCGCACGTCGTCAGTTTTCCATTTCTGACCACAATTTTACCGTTTACGACAGTCATGTCTGCCTGATGAGAAAAACCTGTAAAAACAAGTGAAGCGACGGGATCGGAGAGCGATCCTGCGCGTTCCAATCCGCTCATGTCGAAGAGCGATATGTCGGCGGATTTACCCTCTTCAATGCTTCCTGAGTTTTCAAAACCGAGCATTTGTGCGCCGTTTTTACACGCGAACCTGAGCACGTCTCTTGCCGTCAAGGCGTCCGGGCCTCCACTCACTCTCGCCAGAAGCATGGCGTTTCTTGCTTCCGCGAGCATGTCCGAACTGTCGTTCGAAGCAGAGCCGTCAACACCGAGAGATATCCTGACACCGAGCTCTTTCATTTTTTTTATTTTAGCGATTCCTGAACCAAGACGCATGTTAGACGAAGGGCAGTGGGATATGCCTGTTCCTGATAGAGCGAGAAGGCGAATTTCATCGTCGGTGAACCAGATGCCGTGGGCGTAAAAAACGTCTTTGCCGATCCATTCCAGTTCGGCCATCAATTCTAGAGGTCTTTTACCGTACGTTTCCTTGCAGAATATATCTTCGTCGCGAGTTTCAGCGAGATGCGTGTGGAGAATCACGTTTTTTGACCGTCCCAGTTGAAGGGCGTCCTTCATGACTTGTTTTTCGACCGTGAAAGGGCTGCACGGAGCGAGAATTATTCTCGACATGGAAAAAGGATCGGGGTCATGAAAACGGCCAATGGATTCTTCCATGTCTTTTATTACAGTTTCGGGATTTTGTACAATTTTATCCGGAGGCAGACCTCCGTTACTTTTACCCCTGGTCATCGTTCCGCGGGAAGGTGCGAATCTAATGCCGATTTTTGCAGCAGCTTCAAACTGAATCTCGAGTATACTCCCTGATATTCCCGGAGGATATAGATACATGTGGTCTGACGTAACTGCACAGCCGGTTTTTAGCAGTTCCGCGCATGAAAGAAGCGTGGAAAAATAGACACACTCTTCGTCGATGCCGGACCAAACTCCGTACAAAAATGTCAGCCAGTCAAAAAGCTTTGCGTTTTGAACAGGTCCAACATTTCTCGTCAGAGACTGGAACATGTGATGATGGGTGTTTGTAAATCCGGGTACGGCAACATGATTTCGGCAGTCAATTTTTTCGCCGGTAAAATCGGCTGGTATAACGACGGGTTTGTCTATTTTTTTAATCTTTTTTCCGTCGATAAGGATGTCGTAACCTGATAACTCTCTTTCATTTTCGTCGAAGGTCGCAATGGCGAGACAATTTTCAAGAAGAATCATTTTTCCTCTCATCAAATTCAATTTTCTTTTGCATAAAAAAACCGGCGAAGTAATGGATTATAATACTTCGCCGGCTCTAACGGAACTTTTATGTCAGAAATTTTTCAAAAACGGTGAACAGTTATCGAAGATATTTATCTTCGATTCGTCGTAAAATGGATATAACCGGAAATTCATTGGGGTTAAAATACAAGTTTTTACTGTTTTCATTTCAAACCTCACCAGATGAACAGGGGATTCCACGAAAACAGGTATCTTGCTGTTTTTGATTTATGTTCCCTGATTCTTTTGTTTATGCTCTTTTTTGTGTTTTCTTTTTTTAGAACGACTTTTTTCATTTCAGCCTCCTTTTATCGAACATTATTTATTATTACTAATACATTTGATAATATAAACACTGTTTGTTTTTTTTGTCAAGGGTTTTTTCTTTACTTGCCTGTTTTTTTTTTGTAATATCT
>JAFGSQ010000072.1 GCA_016934535.1 candidate division WOR-3 bacterium | reverse complement strand
GCGAATCCGAGACAAGCGGTTCTCCTGAAATTTATTTATCGAGTGCCGAATCTCTATACCTTGAAGTCAAAAAAGAGTACCCCGGCTTTTCAAGCGTCAATATCGGGCTCGGAAACATCCATATAATCAGGGGAGAATACGATTCCGCACTTTCATATATATCCGCTGCTGTCAGGGAAAACCCTTCTAATTATTTCCTTTTGAACAAACTCGCTTTCATATATTCAGCCCTCGGAGACGACAAAACGGCTTTGATCCTTCTTGAAAGAGCCGTTCAAATGAAACCCGATTACGACGAGGCAAACGCCAATCTCGCCGTTTTGTATTTTTTGCGAAATAACTTTGAAAGGTCTTACGCATTGTATCTTTCTACAGAAATGACTCCGAGAAACGAGAAAGTGATGAAGAACCTCGGCGTGGCTTTTTCCGTCCTGAGAGGTGAAGAGATAAACGGCTTCGTCCCCGAAATGATGGATGCTGTAAAACTACTCGGCGATGCCGGACTTTTCGAAGAGAAATACACGCTTCTTAAAATTATGGCGGAGCAAAGACCGGACAACCCGGACGTTCTCTTCGATCTGGCTCTGTGCGCCGCCCTTGACCTGGGAGAAGTGCAGACGTCTCTGAGCGTTTTTGACTTGGGTGTAAAAATGTTTCCTGAAGATTCAAGGTTTTTGAGGGGAAAAGGATTGTTGTATCTTTCTTTGGGAGACACGGCAAATTCGGTTCTGATGTTTGAAGAATATATAGAAAAATTTCCAAAAGATTCTTTCCATTCCGATATAAGTGAATTCCTGGAAAAAATAAAATATCAGCCGATTTAGCGCTTCAGGCTTCAAGTTCCTGTTTCAGGTATCTGCCCGTGATTGATTTCTTGTCTGAAATTATCTCTTCGGGGGAGCCTTTCGCGACTACGTACCCGCCTTTATCGCCGCCTTCGGGTCCGAGGTCAATAATATAATCCGCGGATTTGACAATGTCCAGGTTGTGCTCGACGACTATGAGGCTGTCTCCCCTGTCCACCAGGCGGTTGAGGACTGAGAGAAGAACTCTTATGTCGGCAAAATGCAGTCCAGTAGTCGGTTCATCGAGGATGTAGAGTGTCCTGTCCCGGCCTCCTTTTGACAATTCTCTGGCCAGTTTCAGTCTTTGCGCCTCTCCGCCGGAAAGTTCGGGAGCAGGCTGGCCGAGAAGGAGATAGCCCAGGCCTATAGATGACAACAGTTCCAGTTTTTTGGAGATGTCGGGAAAACTTGAAAAAAAGTTCTTGGCTTCGTCTACGGACAATTCGAGGATTTCCGAGATGTTTTTGTTTCTGTATCTTATGTCCAGGGTCTCCTGATTGAACCTTTTCCCGCCGCAGGCGTCGCAGGTGACAAATACGTCTGGCAGAAAATGCATCTCTATTCTGAGAGAGCCCTGTCCTTCGCATTTCTCGCACCTGCCTCCGGATACGTTGAAGCTGAATCTGCCGATCTTGTAGCCCCGCGCTTTGCTCTCGGGCACTGCGGCGAAAAGCTCTCGTATGGGAGTGAATACACCGGTGTAGGTCGCCGGGTTCGAGCGAGAAGTCCTGCCTATTGGAGACTGGTCGATGTTTATGACTCTGTCAATGTTTTCGACGCCTTTTATGCTTCTGTGCTTTCCCGGGTTATCCTGTGAAAGCGGGTAAAAATGTTTTTTCAAGCTTTTGTAAAGAACCTGTTCGACCAGAGAACTTTTTCCCGATCCCGAAACTCCCGTCACGCAGATGAACAAGCCGAGCGGAAAAACCACGTCAACGTCTTTCAAATTGTTTTCCTGAGCACCTGTCACTCTTATGAATTGCCCCTTGTTTTCCACTCTTCTTTCAGGAACGGGGATGACCTCTTTTCTTGAAAGATAAAGACCGGTCGGATTTTTTGTTCTGAGCAATTCGGAATATGTTCCGGCGGCCGCGACATAACCGCCTTCCCTTCCCGCGCCTGGACCCAAATCTACTATGTAATCTGCGCTCTCGATAATTTGTCTGTCGTGTTCGACCACTATCACGTTGTTTCCTATGTTTCTGAGATTAAGCAAAGTTTTGAGAAGCCTTCCCGTGTCTCTGGGGTGAAGGCCTATGGAGGGTTCGTCGAGAACGTAAGTGACACCGACGAGGCCGCTGCCTATCTGCGTCGCGAGGTGGACCCGCTGGTCCTCTCCTCCCGACAGAGAATCCATTCTTCTGTCGAGAGAAATGTAATTAAGTCCGACTTCTACCATGAAATCAAGGCGCGCTTTTATCTCGCGCAAAACCGCTTCAGCGATCTTGTTTTGCATAGAAGAAAATCCGAGGTCGGTGTTGAAAAATTCTCTGACCGCTTCGACGCTGAGAGAAGAAATCTGTGTAATGTTATTATTTTTTATCCTGAAGGAAAGCGCTTCTTTTTTAAGTCTTTTGCCTTCACATTCGGGGCAGGGGGAAAAAGACATGTATTTCTCAATTTCCTGCCGCATCATGTTGGATTCTGTCTGCTTGTACCTTCGTTCGAGATTGGGAATTATTCCTTCGAAAAATTCTTCCACTCCATAGAGAATCGCCCTTTTGCCGTCTTCCGGAATGCCTGAAAACGGCTCAGACATTTTGAAACGGAAGTCGAGAGATATTTTTTTAAGTTTTCCCCAGATGTATTTTCCTTCGGGGTTGCCGATGGGAAGTATCGCTCCGTCAAGTATGGAAAGGTCCTCATCAGGGACTACGAGTTCCGGTGTTATCTCGATTTTTGTTCCGAGCCCGTCGCATTCGGGGCACGCTCCCGCGGGACTGTTGAAAGAAAAAAGTTTTGGTTCGGGCTTCGGAAGTTTTACACCGCATTTAAGGCACACGGGAGTCAGTGAAAACGCGCTTTCTTTTTTGTCTGAAAGATCATAGAGGCAGAGAATTCCCTGTGATTCTTTGAGCGCAGTTTCTACGGATTCTGCTATCCTTATTCTCGAAAGAGATGGTCCCGTAACTATTCTGTCTACGACGACTGAAAAAGAGGATTTTATTGATTTTGTGTATTCTATCTTGTCTTCGTCCAGGTGAAATATTTTTCCCGATGAAAAAACCCGGACAAAACCTTTTTTTCTCAAAGAATTGAGCGTCTTTGTCAGATCTTTTCTGTCTGCAATCTTTAGAGGGGCGTTTATCAGTATCTTTCTGTCGTTTTCGTAGTTCATTATTCTGTCAATTATCTCGGGCGTGGAAAAACTGAAAATTCTTTCATTGCACAAAGGACAGTAAGGAGTCGCGACCCTGGAAAAAAGCAGTCTCATGTAGTCATAGATTTCAGTAACAGTACCGACAATGGATCTGGGGTTTCGAGCTATTTTTCTCTGGGATATTGATATCGCCGGAGAAAGACCCTCGATGCTTTCGACGTCCGGTTTTTCCATGATTCCAAGAAACTGCCTGGCGTATGTCGAGAGCGATTCGACGTATCTTCTTTGCCCTTCGGCGTAAATGGTGTCGAAGGCGAGAGAAGATTTACCGGAGCCGGATATCCCCGTCACTACCACCAGTTTGTCTCTCGGTATGTCGAGGTCAATTGATTTCAGGTTGTGAACCCGGGCTTTTCTCACAACAATGTACCTGTCGGCCATTTTTATCCTTTATTAAAATCCGTGTTATTTCAAGAAGGAATTTTACACCTTTAATCTTGCCGGGCGCTATTTCCTTGCTTTTAATGAAAGCCCGGAAAAAATATTGAAATTTCCTCTTGACAAGGGACGGTGATTTTATTATTATGCTTTCCTCACTGCAAATCGTATCTTTTGCAGAGGGTAATATTACGCTCTTTGAAAATTCAATATAGAAGCTGTCCAGAGATAGAAAATGTGTGTCAAGTTACTAAGGGCATATGGTGGATGTCTTGGCACAAGCAGGCGATGAAGGACGTAGCTGGCTGCGATAAGCCTCGGGGAGCCGCTAAGCAGGC
>JAFGSQ010000071.1 GCA_016934535.1 candidate division WOR-3 bacterium | reverse complement strand
GGTTGCGATGGAAAAAGGACTCAGATTCGCCATAAGGGAAGGCGGAAAGACCGTAGGCGCAGGCGTAGTCACGGAAATATTGGAATAGGTGCTTTATGGATAAAAACAAAATAGGAACAATCAGAATAAAACTGAAGGCTTATGATCACGCCGTTCTCGACAAGTGCGTCTCGGACATAGTTCATAACGTAAAAAGGTCGGGCGGAAGAATAGCCGGTCCGATACCTCTTCCGACTCAAAAAACCATATACACGGTTTTGAGGTCTCCTCACGTGGATAAAAAATCGCGCGAGCAGTTTGAGATCAGAGTTCACAAGAGACTCATTGACATTGTCAAATCGACGCATCAGACGACAGAAGCTTTGAAAGACCTCAACTTACCGGCGGGTGTCGACGTCGAGATAAAGATGATGACCGAGGAGTAATAAAAGTGAAAGGTTTAATAGGAAAAAAACTGGGAATGACTCAGATATTTCTCGAAGACGGCAGGGTGGTTCCCGTTACGGTTGTCGAAGCCGGCCCCTGTGTCATCGTCAATTGCGAGAAAAAAGAGGGAAATGACTACACGAAACTTTTGTTGGGTTATGAAAAAGCAAAACTGCCGATCTCTAAAGAGAATAAAAAACAGGATAATAAAGGTGCAAAAGGCAGAAAGATAAATATGCCAGAACTGGGAGTTTTCAAAAAAGCAAAAGTCGAACCCTGTTCGATGATTCAGGAATTCAAAGTTCCCCAGGAATCAGAATACAAGACCGGAGACGTCCTGACTGTTGAAAATGTGTTCAAACAGGATGAATACGTCGATGTGAAATCGAGAACCAAGGGGAAAGGATTTCAGGGAGTGGTCAGAAGATACGGTTTCAAAGGTGGAAGAGGAAGCCGCGGATCCATGTTCCACAGGGCTCCGGGATCGATAGGAGCAGGAACCACTCCAGGAAGGGTCATCAAAGGACACAAACTTCCCGGTCACATGGGAGATGTTGTTAGAACAATACAAAATATTAAAATAGTCAGAATTATTCCTGATAAGAACCTACTCCTGTTAAAAGGAGCTGTGCCCGGTCCCAACGGATCTTATCTGAGAATTCAGGACGCCATTAAAAACAGAGGCAGGGAGTTTGGAAGATGAAACAGCTCAAGATTTTTAATGAAAAAGGCGAAGACACGGGCAAAACCGTTGAACTGCCCGACGAGGTATTCTCTGTCGAGGCAAACAAAAGCGTAATGCATCAGTCGGTCGTAACGTATCTGGCCAACCAAAGACAGGGAAATGCTTCCGTAAAAACCAGGGCTGAGGTTTCTGGTGGCGGAAAAAAACCATGGAGGCAAAAAGGAACGGGAAGAGCGAGGCAGGGAAGCATTAGAGCCGTCCAATGGAAAGGCGGCGGAGTCGCTCACGGGCCAAAAGTGAGAAAATACACAAAGAAAATAAACAAAAAGATGAAAAATCTGGCCATCAGGTCCGTATTGTCATTAAAAGCCAATGAAGGCTCAATTAAATGCGTCGAGAAAGTAGTTTACGAAAAACCTCAGACTTCTCGTGTTAAATCGATGCTTGCTTCACTGAAAATAGAAAACAAAAAAACTCTCATCGTAAATGACGAATATTCAAAAGATTACATTTTGTCGGCTGAAAATCTACCCGAAGTTAAAACTGCTCTCGCGTCGAGCGTCAACGCTTTTGATCTCATTAACGCCGACAGCCTTGTTTTGACACCGGAATCCATCGCTATATTCAAGGAGGTTTTTTCACCGTGACACACGACAGAGCGAGGGAAATCATACTCAGGCCTATAGTGACTGAAAAAAGCACTATGCTGAGGGAAAATCAAAACAAGTATTGTTTTCTCGTCAGTAAATGGTCGAATAAAATTGAAGTGAAAAAAGCGGTTGAACTATTGTTCAACGTAAAGGTCGAAGACGTATCTGTCATGAACCGGAGAGGAAAATTGAAAAAACTCGGAAGGTTCGAAGGTAGAAAATCCTCGACAAAGAGAGCGGTCTGCGTTCTCTCCGAGGGTGATAAGATTGAAATGTTCGAAGGGGCGTAGGTGAAAAAATGGGACTGAAATCATACAATCCTGTGACTCCGATTCAGAGGTTTCTCAAAACCGATGATTTCAAAGACGTCACGAAAAAAAAGCCGGAAAAATCCCTGACGAAAATTTTAAAGAAATCAGGGGGAAGAAATAATCAGGGCAGAGTCACAGCAAGACACCGCGGCGGTGGATCCAAAAGAAAATACAGATTGATAGATTTTAAAAGGAAGAAAGACGGGATCACAGCCGACGTAGCGGCGATCGAATATGATCCCAACAGAGGGGCGAGGATAGCTCTTGTCGTTTACGAAGACGGAGTGAAAAGCTATATTCTGGCGCCTCAAAATCTCGCTGTCGGAGATAAAATTAAATCCGGAGAAAAGCTTCCCGCAGATGTCGGCAACTGCATGATAATAGGAAACATCCCAACCGGAATTGCCGTTCACAACATCGAATTAAATCCGGGAAAAGGAGCTCAGCTGGTCAGGGGGGCGGGAACCTCGGCGACAATACTTGCGCACGAAGGAAAATTTTCACACGTCAAACTGCCGTCTGGAGAGATAAGGCTCATAAGTCAAAAATGCAGAGCGACAATAGGCATGGTCAGCAATCCGGATTACTTCAACATTCATTATGGAAAAGCAGGGAAAGCCAGATGGCTCGGAAGAAGACCCAAAGTAAGAGGAGTCGCTATGAACCCGGTCGATCATCCGCTCGGTGGCGGTGAAGGCAGGTCGAGCGGAGGAAGACATCCTGTTTCACCCACCGGTATTCCGACGAAGGGTTTCAAGACGCGCAAGAAAAAATTATCTGACAAATACATAGTAAAAAGAAAATCGAAATAAGTTATTAAGGAGAAGACGTAATGCCGAGATCAGTGAAAAAAGGTCCTTTCGTAGATCAGAAACTGGTTGAGAAAATCGAGAAAATGAAATCCGAAAGAGACAAAAAGACTATAAAGACATGGAGCAGGCGTTCGACGATCACACCTGATTTTGTCGGATTGTCTTTTGCTGTTCACAACGGAAAAAAATTCATACCCGTTTACGTCACGGAGAATATGGTCGGACACAAACTCGGCGAATTCTCTCCGACGAGGCTGTTCAGAGGACACGGAGGCAAGAAAGCCGAAGCGGAAAGGAAAACCAAAACTCAGGCATAAGGGGACAGGAGATGCAGACAACAGCAGTAACAAAATACGTCAGAGTCACTTCAAAAAAAGCCAGAAGGGTAGTCGATTCCTTCAGGGGCAAAAGGGTCGATGAAGCATTATCTCTCCTCTCTTTCACGAATTATTCGATTTCTTCACCCCTCACGAAAACGATAGCTTCCGCCGCGGCGAATCTCAAGGTTAAACCGGAAGGAGTCGCTCTCGACGACAGCAATATTTACATAAAAGAAATAAAAATCGATAAAGGACCGAATTATCCGAAAAGGTTCAGAGCCGGAGCGAGGGGCAGAGCAAAACCTATAGTGAAGGAAACCTGTCACATCACGGTCACAGTCGAGAACACGTCAAAATAGCGGAGGTTGCATTTGGGACAGAAAACACATCCTGTAGGATTCAGAATCGGGATCACAAAAAACTGGGATTCCCGCTGGTTTGCCCATCACAGAAAATTCAGTCAGGGATTAAAAGAAGACATTGAAATAAGAAGATACCTTGACAAGAGGCTGAGCCAGGCTGGTGTTTCGAAAGTCGAGATAGAGAAAGCCGTGGACAATGTCACTGTGACGGTTCACACTTCGACACCGGGCAAGATTATAGGAAAACAAGGCAAGGAAATAAACCAGCTCAGAGAAGAGATAAAGAAGCTTATAGGTAAAGAAGTGAATCTCAAGATTCAGGAAGTCCAGAATCCCGAATTGGACGCCAAACTTGTGGCGGACAATATCACGAGACAGATAATCCAGAGGGTGAGTTTCAAGAGAGCAATGAAGAGAGCAGTCACAAACGCTCTCAGACAAGGCGCCAAAGGCATTAAGGTCACTTGTTCGGGAAGGCTCGGAGGAGCTGAAATAGCCAGAACCGAATGGTACAGGGAGGGGAACATTCCGCTTCACACAATAAGAGCGGACATAGATTATTCTCAAACTACGGCACACACGCTTTCGGGAACTGTAGGGATAAAGACCTGGATATTTAAAGGCTTGATAATGAACGACGAAGACCAATACAGATTGAATCAACTCGGCCTGTTAGGGGCTAAAAAAGATAAAAAGAGAAAATAGGAGAAATTAATCATGTTGGCACCTAAGAGAATGAAATACAGAAAACAGCAGAGGGGTAAAAGAAGAGGCGTATCAAAAGGCGCCAACAAAATTGATTTCGGCGATTACGGTCTTCAAGCTCTTGAAGCGGCGTGGATTTCGGCCAAACAGATTGAAGCGGCTCGTGTCGCTATAACAAGGCACATAAAAAGGGGAGGCAAGCTTTGGATCCGAATGTTCCCCGATAAGCCAATAACTGAAAAACCTGCGGAGACGCGAATGGGTAAAGGGAAAGGCGCTCCGGTCGGTTGGGTTGCAGTCGTCAGAAGGGGGAGAGTAATGTTTGAGCTGGAAGGCATCGACGAAGAAACGGCAAAAAGAGCGATGGAACTCGCGTCGGCAAAGCTTCCCATAAAGACGAGATTCATTTCAGGCCACGATATAGCGTAGGGGTGAATGATGAAAACAAAAGAGATAAGAGAACTTACTGAAAAAGAGCTTTTTCACAGGCTCGATGAAATTAACGAAGAGATTTTTAAACTGCGTTTCAGGGTAATGTCCAATACTACGGACAAACCAGCCAATATAACTAACGCGAAAAAGGAAAAAGCCAGGATTCTGACTATTTTGAGAGAAAGAGAAATCGCGAAGAAGGGAAGCGGCAAAAATGGATAATTTAAGAACCAACAGGAAAAAGTTCAGAGAAGGGATCGTGATCTCAGATAAAATGAACAAGTCCGTCGTTGTAAAAGTAGAAAGAAAATTTGCCCATCCTCTCTACAAGAAAATAATTAAAAAGTATAAAAAATTCATGGCTCACGACGAAAACAATTCCGCCCGGGAAGGCGACATTGTCATCATTATGGAAACCAGGCCTCTGTCGAAAAAGAAATGCTGGACTCTGTCCAAAATTCTCAGGAGAGCCAAAGGAGAACAAGGAGAAAACTGAAATGTTATCTGAAAATTCTACTTTTGTGATCGCCGATAATTCAGGCGGAAAATGGGGACTGTGCATAAAGATTCTCGGCGGCAGCAGAAGGAGATACGCCAGAGTCGGCGACAAAATCACCATCGTTGTGAAAGAAGCCATTCCGAATGCGACGGTTAAAAGCAAAACAAAACACAGCGCAGTCGTCGTCAGGACCAAACAACCCGTCAAAAGAAAAGACGGAACGAGCGTCAGGTTTGATCAGAATGCCGTTGTCATTATTGATGATACGGGCAGTCCTAAAGGCACAAGAATTTTCGGTCCAATCGCGAGAGAGCTGAGAGAAAGAAACTATCTTAAAATTGTTTCCCTGGCTCCGGAGGTCGTGTGATGAAAAAGAACATCAAACTGAATGTAAAAAAAGGCGACACGGTCAAGATGATGACCGGCAATGATCGCGGAAAACAGGGAAAAATACTGGCTGTGTTTCCTGAAAAGAACACCGCCATAATTGAAGGCATCAATCTGGTTAAGAAGCACACCCGCGCTAAAAGCCAGACGGAACCAGGCGGAATAATCACAAAAGAAGCGCCGGTAAATATTTCAAATTTTATGGTCGTCTGCCAGGCATGTCATTCTCCTTCAAAAGTGAAGAGAAATCCGGAAAAACCCGGGGATAGATTTTGTGGCAGATGCGGTTCGGCGTTAGCAAACAAGTGAGGAAAAATGGCAAAAGATAAAAAGTCGAAAGCTCAGGAACAGGGTGGTTCCGGGAAATCGCTTCAGAAAATAGAAGTTACTGACAAGCCGAGCGGAGAAAAGAGAATTCCGAGAATTAAGGATTTGTATCGTAAAAATGTCATGAAGGAACTTGAAAAAAAATACAGTTACAAGAAAATGGAAATACCTAAAATTGAAAAAATAATAGTGAGTATGGGATTGGGCAAGGCCATTCAGGATTCAAAATTAATGGAAGCGGCAGTAAACGATTTGATGATAATAACAGGGCAGAGACCGTCGGTGAGAAAAGCGAAAAAGGCCATATCGAATTTCAAACTGAGAGAAGGAATGCCGGTCGGAATATCAGTCACTTTGAGAAATAATATGATGTACGAATTTTTCGACAGACTGATAAACGTCGCCGCTCCAAGAATAAGGGATTTCAGGGGCTTTAAAACAGACGGCTTCGACGGTAGAGGGAATTATAACTTCGGGCTCACTGAGCAAATTGTGTTTCCTGAAATTGATTACGACAAAGTTTATTCGATTCTCGGAATGAATATAACAATGGTGACTACAGCAAAAACTGATGAGGAAGCCCGATCCTTGCTGGAACTGATGGGAATCCCCTTCAGAAAAAGCTCAACCGAAAAGGCGGGAGTCTAAATGGCTAAAAGATCTTGGATAAACAAACAGAAAAGCGAACCGAAATTCGCCGTCAGAAAATACAATCGATGCTTCAGGTGCGGAAGAAGCAGGGGTTTTTTGAGGGATTTCGGTCTTTGCAGGATTTGTTTCAGGGAAATGGCTCTCAAGGGGGAGATTCCCGGAATAAAGAAAGCAAGCTGGTAGGGGGACTAAATGTCGATGAGTGATCCTATTGCTGATATGCTGACAAGAATTAGAAACGCCCTGATGGTCAAGAGAGAATTCGTTTCGATGCCTTATTCTGACCTGAAGTTCAAAGTGGCCAAAATCATTGAAGCCGAAGGATATGTATCCAGGGTCGAACAAACAAAAGAAGCAGAAAAAAAATGCATTAAAATCGACCTTAAGTACACGAGCGAAGGAAAACCAGTCATTTCGACTTTGGAAAGAGTCAGCAGACCCGGGCTGAGAGTTTACAAAGGATATAAAGACATACCGAGAGTCATGGAGAATCTCGGCACGGCTATTGTTTCAACGCCGCTTGGACTGATGACGGATGCCGAAGCCAGAAGAAAAAAAGTGGGCGGCGAGATATTGTGCAACATTTGGTGAGGTGAAAAATGTCGAGAGTAGGAAAAAAGCCGATAAACATACCGAGCGGAGTCAAAGTTGAAATTGCCGGCGAGGCGATCAAAATTGAAGGTCCTCTCGGCAAACTCGAGCAGAGGTTTCCAGTGGGAATTGAATTTTCCAAAGAGGACAACATTTTGCTCGTCAGCAGGAAAAACGATAACGCAGGTAAATTTCAAGGACTCGCCAGGGCTGTAGTCGCAAACATGATTGACGGAGTGACGAAAGGCGTCCAAAAGCAGCTCGAAATAGTCGGAGTCGGTTACAGAGCGACTGTGGATAAAGAAGACCTTGTAATAACAATTGGTTATTCTCACCCAATAAGAGTGTCAGCGACACCTCCCGCGGGAATTTCGAGCACAAAAGTCAAAACAAGCCAGTGGATAAAAAAATTAGACGGAATAAAATTCGATGTTTCCCCTGACAACACACAGATAACAGTCAAGGGATTTGACAAACAGACGGTCGGTCAAATGGCGGCTTTGATAAGATCCATAAGGCCACCCGAACCTTATAAGGGGAAGGGTATAAAGTATAAAGGTGAATGGATAAGACGCAAAGCCGGTAAAGCCGCGGCTACAGGCGCTAAATAAACAAGAGGTTAATGAAATGGACAAGAATAAGCTAAAAAGAAAACAGAGAGAAAAAAGGCACGACAGAATTCGTATGAAAATATCGGGCACGGCTTCGGTTCCGAGATTGAATGTCTACAGAAGCCTTAAGCATATATACGCTCAGATAATAGATGACACGACCGGAAATACACTCGTTTCTTCGTCTTCTCTACAGGACGCTGAATTGCTCGATAAAGTCCAGCTGGCAAAATCTGACGACAAAACCGTGAAAGGGAAAACTCTCGCCGCGAAAAAAGCCGGAAAGATTTTAGCCGAAAAAGCCGCCGGGAAAAAAATTAAAAAAATAGTATTCGACAAAGGTCCATACAAATTCCACGGACGCGTTAAAGCTTTTGCAGACGGCGCGAGAGAAGGAGGTTTGGAATTTTGAGACAAAACGTAATCGAAACCACCGAGATGTTCGATCAGACCGTCGCCATAAAAAGAGTTGCAAAAGTCATTAAAGGTGGCCGCCGGTTCAAATTCTCCAGTGTCGTCGTCGTCGGAAACGGCAAAGGAAAAGCTGGAGTCGGAACCGGGAAGGCATCAGAAATAGCGAACGCTATCTCAAAAGCCACTGAAAAAGCGAAAAGAAATATGACGGACGTTTGTGTTTTCGGAACAACGATCCCGCATCCCGTCGTCGGAGTTCACGGAGCGAGTAGAGTTTTGCTTAAACCGGCATCCAGAGGCACAGGCGTTATAGCATGTTCGATTGTCGGAGCTGTGCTTAACGCGGCAGGAATAAAAGATATTTTAACAAAATCTTTGGGCTCAAACAGTTCGGTCAATCTCGCGAAAGCCACAATGGACGCGCTTACAAAATTGAGAAATCCCGAAGATGTCGCAAGAAACAGAAACAAGAAAGTTGAGGATATTTTACCAAAGCAAAGGTGAAATCCAAGGAGCGAAAAAAATGAAAAAGTTCAGAATAACACAGGTAAAAAGTCCGATCGGAAGGAACATAGTTCAGAAAAGAACAGTTTTCGCTCTGGGTCTCAGGCGTATCAGGGATTCCGTAATCATGGAAGACTCGCCTCAGGTTCGCGGAATGATCGAAAAAGTGAAACATCTCGTTAATGTAGAGGAGTTGACAGTATGAAGCTTCACGATTTATCGCCGACTCCCGGATCAACGCACAAGAAAAAAAGAATTGGCAGAGGTATAGGATCAGGTCACGGAAAAACGGCCACAAGAGGAACGAAAGGTCAAAAATCGAGATCGGGCTCCTCGGTACCGCCCTGGTTCGAAGGCGGAAAAATGCCTCTTCAGCGCTTGATACCGAAGAGAGGATTCAAAAACATAAACCGGACGGATTATAAGCCTTTCAATCTCAAGAAAATTGAGGAATTGGGCATGACGGAAGTCAATCCGGAAACTCTCTACGAGAAAAAGTTGATAAAATGGGGTGAAAAAATAAAGATACTCGCGGAAGGATCTCTGTCCAAAGCCGTTAATTTCAAAGTTCATGCTTTGTCGAAAGCGGCCAAAGAAAAGATTGAAAGCGCGGGAGGAACATTCCAGACAATTAATTTCAACAATGAAGAGACGGAAGTGGTCAAGTGATTAAAAGTTTTCAGAACATATTCAAAGTCGAAGATCTGAGAAAAAAAATCTTTTGGACCGCTTTTCTTCTTGTAATTTACAGGCTGGGCGGACACATACCTTTGCCGGGTATTAACGCCGTAGCGCTATCGAGATTTTTTCAGGCTCAGCAATCGGGCATTCTGGGACTTTTTGACATGTTTGCCGGAGGGAACCTCGGCAGGGCGACTGTGTTCGCTCTCGGTATCATGCCTTACATTACTGCTTCGATTATTTTTCAGCTTCTCGCTTCAATTATACCTTCTTTTCAAAAACTTCAGAAAGAAGGAGAAGAAGGCAGAAGAAAAATTACACAGTACACGAGATATACTACTGTCGGACTCGCAATATTTCAGGCTTTCAGCATAGGAATATATCTTCAGGCGCAAAACATAGACGGCCTCCCTCTGGTCAATAATCCGGGATTTTTGTTCATGTTGACTACGATAATTTCGCTGACTGTCGGAACTGTTTTTGTCATGTGGCTCGGAGAGAGGATAACCGAAGTCGGTATAGGAAACGGAATTTCTCTCATAATCATGGTCGGCATAATCGCGAGTTTTCCGATGGACGTCGCCAGAACGTATATGCTTTTAACAACCGGAGTGATTAATATCTTCACTGTCGTGATCCTGGGTCTCATGATGATTTTGATAACCGCGGCGGTAGTCATGATAACACAGGGACAAAGAAGGATACCTGTTCAATATGCGAAAAGAGTGGTAGGAAGGAAAGTTTACGGAGGACAATCGACTCATTTGCCTTTGAACGTGAACAGTGCGGGAATAATTCCCATAATATTCGCTCAGTCCATTATGATGTTCCCGCAGACCATTGCCCAGTTTTTCCAAAACAGCACGAGCGCGTCGCTCCTGGCGATTTTTTCGGCCTGGATGCAACCCGGCGAGATTGTATATAACGTCATATACGTGGTTCTTATTGTGTTTTTCGCGTATTTTTACACGTCAGTAGTCATCAATCCCAATGATCTCGCTGATAATATGAAAAAATACGGCGGATTCATCCCCGGATACAGACCCGGAAGGAAGACAGCTGAATACATAGACTTCGTCGTCAGCAGAATTACTTTACCCGGTTCTTTGTTTTTTGCTTTCATAGCGGTTTTGCCGATGATACTTATTCAGAAGTTCAATCTGCCGTTTTATTTTGGAGGCACTTCCATCCTCATAGTTGTCGGAGTAATTCTCGACACAATGAGGCAGGTAGAAGCCCAGCTCATGATGAGGCATTACGAGGGATTTTTGAGCAAAGGCAAGATAAGAGGCAGGAGGTAAGGCAATTTGACTGAAAAGCGGAAAATAGTTGTATTCATAGGCCCTCCGGGAGCGGGAAAAGGAACACAAGCAGCGCTTTTCAGATCTAAAAAAAAGTATAACGTGATTGTGGCAGGAGATATTTTGAGAGAAGCAGCTGGTAAAAAAACCGAACTCGGAGAAAAGATAAATAAACTCGTCTCTGCAGGTCAACTGGTTCCGGACGAAACAGTCATAGAGGCTGTTGGGGCGGCTTTTGAGAACACTCAAAACTCGTCTCCGGTTTGCATTTTCGACGGATTTCCGAGAACAATTATTCAGGCGGAAGGTCTCGGCAGAATACTCGCTGAAAAAAAAGAGGACCTTTTCAAAGTTTTTTATTTTGAGATAGACGCCGAAACAGCCGTTGAAAGAAATTCGAACAGAAGATATTGCCCTTTGTGTAAAAAAGTGTATAATCTCAGGACTGATAAACCGGCGAAAGTCGGAATTTGCGGCGTTTGCGGAGCCCGCTTAATTATTAGAGACGACGACAAGCCGGAGATAATCAGGGACAGGCTTCTGGTTTACGAAAAACAGACAAAACCGCTTCTCGATTATTACCGCGAAAAAGGTCTTCTGGTCAATGTAAACGGAGAAAAGGAAAAAATCGAACTGATGAGAGATTTGGAGCATGAAATTAATGATTGAAGGAAAAGGCAGAAAAGGGATCCAGATAAACGGGATCGTTCAGGAAGTTCTGCCGGGGTTGAAATACAGAGTGATGATAGAAAATACACAGCACCTTGTTCAGGCTTATCTTTCGGGCAGGATGAGGATAAATTACATTAAGATACTACCCGGCGACAAAGTGACGCTGGAACTTTCTCCCTACGACATGACCAGGGGAAGAATAATATACAGGCAGAAATAAAGGGGAAAAAATGAAAGTCAGGACTTCGGTAAAGAAAATTTGCAAGGACTGCAAAATTATAAGAAGAAACAATGTCGTGAGAATAATATGCAAAAAAAATCCCAAACACAAGCAGCGTCAGGGATAGGAGGTGATCTTTGGCAAGAATATCCGGTATAGACCTTCCGAGAAATAAAAGAGTTGAAGTCGCTTTGACATATATTTACGGAATGGGGCTTAAAACATCTCAGATGGTGTTGAAAGCGGTTGACATCAATCCTTCCTTGAGAACGAATGAGCTGACTGAAAAAGACGTGGAAAAAATAAGACGATACATAGACGAAAATTTGAAAGTCGAAGGACAGCTCAGAGCCGATATCGCTCAGAATATAAAAAGGCTGAAAGAGATTCAGTGTTACAGAGGCATGAGACACGCCAGAGGTTTGCCTGTCAGAGGGCAGAGAACGAAGACCAACGCGAGGACGAGAAAAGGACCCAAAAAAGGAGCCGTCGCCGCGAAAAAAGTCGTGTTGAAAAAATAACGATGCCTTTAAATATGATATGAATGAGGAGGATAAGTGTCTGCTAAGAAGGTAAGATCCGAGAAAAAAACTAAGAAAAAAACAAAAGTCGACACAAACGGTGTCGCTCATATACATTCGACGTTTAACAACACGATAGTGACATTGACTGACACGCAGGGCGCGACTATAAGCTGGGCTTCTTCCGGAACTTCCGGCCAGAAAGGTTCGAGGAAAGGAACGCCGTTCGCCGCAGGTGAAGCCGCCAAAGACGCGTCTAAAAAAGCGATGTCTCTCGGATTGAAAAGAGTCGAGGTCTGGGTAAAAGGGCCTGGTCCCGGCAGGGAATCTGCCATAAGGTCTCTTGAAGGTTCCGGCCTGGAAGTAATTCTAATAAAGGACATCACACCCATCCCTCATAACGGATGCAGACCGCCCAAAAAGCGCAGAGTATAAAGTCGGGGGTAACAAGATATGTCAAGATATACAGGTCCTAATTGCAGGCTTTGCAGGAGAGAGAGCGTCAAACTTTTTCTCAAAGGAGAAAAATGTTTTACGACCAAATGCCCGATGGAAAAAGAATCAGTCAAGGCTCCCGGGGTCTCGATGGGGAGAAGACGCAGAAAAATGAATCTATACGGCGACCAGTTAAGGGAAAAGCAGAAAGTCAAAAGACAATACGGTGTTCTGGAGAAGCAGTTCAGAAATTATTTTGAAGACGCTTCACGGCAAAAGGGTATCACAGGAACCTTACTTCTTCAGCTTCTCGAAAGAAGACTCGACAATGTCGCCTACAGATCGGGGTTTGCCCCTTCGAGAAAATCAGCCAGACAGTTGATTAGACACGGACACATTTGCATTAACGGTAAGAAGATCAATTATCCCTCTTATCAGGTCAAGATAGGAGATCTCATTGAGTTAAAGGAAAAAAGCAAATCCCTCGATCTGGTTGTCCATTCTCTCGAAGCGAGAAAACAAAGAGGAATACCAAGCTGGATTACACTGGATCTGGAAAAAAAGAAAGCCGTCTTCAACACAATTCCGGAGAGAACGGATCTGCCGCCGGATATAAGGGAACATTTGATAGTCGAGCTATATTCGAAGTAAAAGGGGAAAATAAATGAAGCTAAAACCAATTCAGATACCTAAGAGTGTCGTGGTAGAAGAAGAAAAGGCAAATTACGGAAGATTTGTACTCGACCCTCTTGAAAGAGGTTTCGGTTTCACGTTAGGCAACGCTTTGCGGAGGATACTTCTTTCTTCAATACAGGGCTCAGCAATTACGAGGATAAGAATAGACGGCGTTGACCACGAATACGTCCCGGTTCCCGGAGTCATGGAGGACATTATTGAGATTGAATTGAGGCTGAAGAAAGTAAGACTGAAAGCCGACTGCGATTTGCCTGTCACTCTTGAGGTAAGGAAAAAAGGACCCTGTATCGTAAAAGCCGGAGATATTTGGACGCCGGCCGGAGTCAAGATAGTCAACCCTGAACTTGAAATATGTTCTCTGGGCAGAAACGCCGACATAAAAATGGAAATGGAAGTGACGTCAGGTACTGGATATTGCCCCATCGAAAGACTCAAAACCAAAAACGCACCTCTCGGAACTATTTTTCTCGACGCCGTTTTTTCTCCGGTTGTAAAAGTGAATTACTCGGTTGAGAACACAAGAGTCGGCAACAGGGCCGATTACGACAAACTGACTCTCGATATCTGGACTGACGGAACAATAAAACCGATGGAAGCTCTGTCTCATTCGGGTAAGATTATGAAAGATTACTCCATGGTTCTTATCAATTTTGAAAAGGAACCGGAAACCATAGTTGAAGAAGAAGTTGACGAGGAAAAGAAAAGAATGAAAAAGCTTTTGACGCAGAAGGTGGAAGAGCTGGAACTCTCCGTCAGAGCCGCGAACTGCCTGAAAGAAGCAAAGCTAAGAAATCTCGGCGACCTCGTTCAGAGAAGTGAGCAGGAAATGCTGAAATACAAAAACTTCGGCAAGCGCTCTCTGCAGGAGCTTATCAAAGTCCTCGAATCCAAAGGTTTGAGATTCGGAATGGATGTTAGCGAATACCTGGAACCCGACGAAACGGAGAAATCAGATGAGACATAAAGTAAAAGGAAGAAAACTCGGAAGAAACGATTCGAACAGAAAAGCCCTTCTGAGAAACGCGGCGAGTTCGCTCTTTCTTCACGGAAAGATAAAAACGACAAAATCCATTGCGAAAGAGCTTCAGCCGTACGTTGAAAAAATTATTACAAAGGCGAAAATTGACGATTTCAACGCGAGAAGATATGTAGCCCGGCTTGTCTACGGGAAAGAAACGGTCAAAAGCCTGTTCGATAAAGTCATACCTGAAATGAAGGAAAAAAAAGGCGGATATACGAGAATTTACGGGCTTGATTTCCGTCAGGGCGACAACGCAAGAATGGCTCTTATAGAACTCTCATCGTATAAGGAAGAAAAGAAAGAGAAAAAGGAAAAGAAACCGGCGACGAGAAGAGGGGGAAGAAAAGCAAAGAAAGACGACAAGGACAAGGAAAAAGAAAAAAATAAAAAATAATCGCCCCTTGGATCATTTATCTAAATAGGCGCCTTCCGGCGCCTTTTTTTATCGGCATACAAGCAGTAAGATCAGTTCGCTTTCAACGATCGATCTGATTTTATGACAAATCGGGTCCCTGTACTCCGGTTTTGTTTAATTTTCTTTCTCTGTGAAAAATCGAATACAACACGGGAATTATAATCAGGGTGACGACAGTCGAAGCCAGGAGGCCTCCCAAAGCGGTTGTGGCGAAAGGCGACCATATCTCGTAACCCTGTTTTCTTGACAGAGCAAGAGGAATGAAACCGATTACAGTTGTTAAGACGGTCATGAGTATGGGTCTCAGCCTGGAGATGCTTCCTTCTATGACGGTTTCGAGTATAGGTTTTCCTGAATTTTTCAAAGTGTTCATTCTATCAATCAGAACTATACCGTTGTTTACGACTATGCCCATGAGCATTATAACACCGATAGAAGTTATCATGTTCAACTCGTATCCGGTCATAAGAAACGCAAGAATGATTCCTGTAAAAGTGAAAGGGATGGAAAACATAATGATGAAAGGGTCTCTGAACGAACCGAACTGGGCACACATAATCATGTAAACGAGAACGATGCCGATGAATAATGCCGTGGCAAGGTCCAAAAAGGTCTCTCTCTGGTCTTCGGTTTGACCGGCAATTCTGGCATTCACACCGGATAGGGTGTCAATCCTCTGAATTATCGGCGATAAATCTGAGGCGACTTCGCCCATAGATCTGCCGGAAAGAGATAAAATAACTGTAACAGTTCTTGTCCTGTCTTTTCTCGCTATTTCTATCGGGGCGAAATCTCTTTCGATTTCGGCTATGTCTCCAATAGAGACCTGTTTTCCGAAGACAGTTGTCAGAACAATTTCTTTGATTTTTTCGATGTCGTCTTTTGAATGTTCTTCGTACGTTATAAAAATAGGTCGGTCCGAATCCATGACTATTATGGATCCTGCGTCCTGACCGTAAAGTGACTGCCTTACCTGCATGGCAACCATCATTGGAGTCAACCCCAGCAAAGAGGCTTTGTCTTTGTCAATGACAATTCGAAGCTCTGGTCTTCCGTTGTCAATTGTCGTGGAGGCGTCTACGACGCCGGATATGTTTCTGGCCGAGTCTGACAGGGCAAAAGCCATTTCATTGATTGTTTCGAGGTTTTGACCTGAAACTTCAATTTCGATTTCACTGGATCCTCCGAGTAAAAGCTGAAGCATTATAGACTGGCTTGACACGGAATATTTAGTTATATTTGGTATTTCATTCATTCTTTCTCTGAGAATACAGGCTATTTCCTCCGACGATTTGTCTCTCTTTTCAAGAGGTGTCAGGCGAACGACAATAGTAGCTATGTTGCTGCCTTCATTAAATCCTGCTGTGGAAAGAAGGCCTTTCTCGTCCTGCCCTTCCATTGAAAATGCGACGATCTTGTCTTTGACGACTTCGTCTATCAAGGCAAAAACCTGCGCAGTTACTTTCTCTGTAGCCTCGAGAGAAGTTCCCGACGGAGTGTTGATGGATATGGTCAGTTCTCCAGTGTCAATATTAGAAAAATATCCGGTTCCCACAAGCGGTATCAGAAGAAGAGAAAGAATGAATACAATCGCCGTAACTGTCAGGGACGCGTACTTATGCCTGAGCGTGAATGACAAAAGTCTGAAATAGGAAGCTTCTACGCTGTTGAAGAATTTTTCTGAAAGCACATAGAACTTGCTGAGAGAATTATTCTTTTTCCTGGTCTTTTCGAGTTTGGACGTCAGCATCGGAGTCAGAGTCAGAGCCGTAAAAACAGAAGAACCAATGGTGACTATTATTACGAAGGCCAACTGCTTGAATAAAATTCCAACAAGACCCCTGACGAAAACAAGAGGAAGAAACACAATGACGGTTGTCAGGGTGGCGGCGATGACTGCCGGCGCCATTTCCTTTGCTCCGTTTATGGAAGCGGACTTCATGTCCTCTGATCTGTCTCTGTGTTTATCTATATTTTCGAGAACGACTATCGCGTTATCGACTATCATGCCTATGGCAACAGCTATACTCATGAGAGAAACGGCGTTGAAGGAATAACCGAATGCGAAAAGACCTATGAAGACTATGATAATGGAAGAGGGTATGGAAAGAGATATAATAAGGCTCGGCACGAGTTTTCTCAGAAAGAAAAAAACGACGGCGATGACAGCTGTCAAAACAATGAATATCGTCTGCTTGAGGTTTCCAATGATGTTTGTTATGTTTTCCGAATAATCCTGAACGAGTTCTATTTCAACTCCATCGGGAAGGCCTTCTCTCAATTGTTCCACTGTATTTTTAACACTTTTCGACACTTCCACTGAATTGACGCCGGACTGTTTCATAACGACAAGCACTACACCTTTTTCACCGTCTACCATTGAAGACGATGTCGAAGGTGCGATGGTGTCCTTGATTGTTCCGACGTCGCGAAGTCTGACTATAACTCCGTTTTGAAAAGACACCGGAACTGAAGCGATCTCCTCCACCGATGCAAGATCCGAAGGCACTGAAACAGACCAGTTCATGGTGCCTATGTCAACATTGCCGGCGGGGATTGTTATATTCTCCAAACTGAGAGCGGTTCGTATCTGATCAATTGACACGCCGTATTTCCTCAAATCCGACGGGCTTAGAGATATTCTGATTTCTTTCTTCGGAAGGTTCAAAACCAGGACATTCGCAACGCCTGTTGAACGCTGTATCCTTTCTGCAATCTGATTGTTGACTATGTCGTCTATGTCAGTGATGCCTTCCTGGTATTTGATACCGAAGTAGAGGATGGGATAGTGTCCCGTTGATATCTTCATTATCCTCGGTTTTTTTGCTCCGTTAGGCAGATTCTCAGAGACGAAATCCACAAATTGCTGTATGTCCGTTGCTGCAGCATCTAAGTTGGTTCCGTAATTGAATTCGAGCTGGATGATTGAGACGTTGTCTTTGGACCAGGAATTAATATGTTTGAGATCAGACGCTCCAGCGAGCACTTCTTCGAGAGGTTTTGTTACCAGTCTTTCGACGTTTTCGCAGGAAGCTCCGGGATAGACGGTCAGCACTGTCAGCTGCGGGACCTCTATATCCGGAAACATGTCCTGTGGGATTCTGGTAACGCTGAATATTCCTATGACGACAAGAGCCATATAGAACATCAGAGTCATGTAGGGTTTTTTTACGGCAATGTCGATTAAGTTCATTTTACTTCTCGTGGACGACTGAGATCTCGTCTCCGTCTTCAAGAGTTCTCGAACCGACAGTCGCTATCGTGTCGCCGTTGTTTACACCTGATAAAATTTCGACGAATCCGTTTTCGGTTGAAGAGACAACCACAGTCTTTCTTACGGCTTTTCCGTTTTGAATAACGAAGACGTAAAACTCATTTCCGCTCGCATCTGTAACGAGGGCTTCTTCCGGAATCCGCGTCGAAATCATTTGATCAAGAATCATGGAAACTTCGGCGAACATTCCGGGCTTGAGAATCAGATCGGGATTGTCCAGGGCAACTTCCACTTCGAAAGTTCTCGTTGATATGTCAATTACGGAACCGATGTTAGATACACAACCGGACCATTGGGTGTCGGGGAAGAGGTCTGGCCTAATCACAGCTTCTAATCCTTTGTGAATCTCGTTGTAATAACGTTCAGACACGTTTCCTGTGATCTCGACTGAATCGATGGCTGAAAGAGTGATGATTCCGCTTCCTTCGACTGAAGAAAGAGAGATTTCGGGGGTAAAACTGAATATTTCGCCTTCTTCGCAAGAAACATCAGTTATGATACCCTTGAATGGAGCGTACACGTATGCTGACCTTGCGGACATGTCTCTTTGTGCAGTGGCACTCTTGTATATGGCTTCGGCTTTTTCGAGCTGCTGAAGTGAAATCGCCGAATTCTCGTAAAGATTTTGCGCCCTGACGTAGTCAGATTTTGCGGCTTCGTATTGAGCCTGGGCTCCGGTGAGCATCTCTCCTGAAAGAATGACGAGGAGCTGGCCTTTCCTGACAGAATCGCCTTTTTCCACGAGTATTCTCTCTATTCTGCCTGGCATTGCCGGTGATAGACGTGATTCCCTGCGAGGGGCGATGTTTTGAGAAAATTTTAATGTGGGGAGCGATTGGCTGTTCTCTACAACAGCGATCATAATTCTCTTTGAGCGGTCCTGATTGTCATTGTGCTCTGTATTTGAACTGCAAGAAAATAAACAGGCAACGGCTGTGAAAAGCCATAATAATCTTTTCAATTATTCACCTCCGTGAAATCAGAAAACACATTCGATTGGTCTAGCAATCCAAGGCTGGCTTTAAGTTTGGCATAATTCACTGCAAGGTCCGCTTTGGCTGAAATCAAATCCGCCTCGGCTTCGCTTCTGAGAAGGTATGCGTCCAGCAGTTCGGAATTTGTTATCATGCCGTTTACGAAACGAAGTTCAGAAAGTTCAAGGTATTCGAGTGAGGTCTGGTATTTTTCTTTCGTCGTCTGGAGTCTTCTGAAAGCCAGTTCAAGATCGAGTACGCCGGTTCTGATTTCTAGTTCAATCATTTCCCTGGCGGCGAGGATGTTTTCGCGGGCTTGAGCCTGGGAAGAAGATGAAGCGGAAATCTGGGCGATTCTTCCGAAACCTTCAAACAACGTGTAGTTTAAATCAATACCCATCATCCAGCCTGTCTCCCATTCGTCTTCAAGTTCAAAATCCGGATTGTTTGCCCTCAAAGTCGCGAAAAGCGTAACATCCGGTACAAATCTCATTAGCGAAATTCCTTTCCTTTCCTCGGCTACGGATAAATTTAATTCAGCGATTGACAACTCTTTTCTGTTGGCCAGTCCGTATTCAACAAAAGTGCCTGGGTCGAGTTCCGGAACAAATAGTTCCGGCAATGAATCGGAAAAGGTAATGTCGGTCGACATGTCCAGACCTGAAAGTCTGCATATGTTCATCTGTGCTAGTTTCAGGGCGTTTTCCGAAGCCTGAACCGAAAGAAGAGCGTTTTCGTGATATATTCTCGTTTTCTGCAAATCGTTTTCTATCAGTACGCCGTTGTTGTAGAGATTTTCGACATCCCTGAGGTGGGCGGCCATGGCCTGTTCATAACTTAAAGCAGAGTAAAGAAGTCCCTTGGCTTTATGATATCCCGCGTAGGAGATGACGCATTGCATTACTGTGTTTTGGTATGTTATGGCGGTGTATTCGGACGCGCTTTCCCTGATCAGGGATTGAATTCTGTAATTCCTGTAAATCTTACCGCCCCAGAAAATAGGCTGGACGAGAGTTATTGAAGCGGTTTTGAAATCTTCTTTTGTAAAATTCAGGTAGGTGTCTACCGGTGGTGTGAAACCTATTATTTCTGCAGGATTTAGCGCTGAAAAAACCGGAAGGGAAGGTACGGATAAATCCGCTCCAATTGCTTTGTCTATTTTTGTGTAATTGAAGTTTGCGGATATTCTGGGAAGCATGCTTCCGAACGCCAGGGCCTCCGAGTTTTTAGTGATGTCATGATTGAGTTCGGCATGTTTTATTTCGTGGCTGAAATCGAGACTGGACCTGACAAATTCGTCGAAATCCAGAATCACGATCTGCGACTGAATGAAAAGAAATAAAGTGAATATTGTCAAACACATCATCTCAAAAGCTCCTTGTTGCAATCGTAAATTTTTTTTAGAAGTTTTAACGACTGTGCTTTTTCCGATTCGTTCAAACATTTAAGAATCTTTTTTGCAAAATCTCTGTGAAGTTTTTTCCTGTTTGCGAGCACATTTTTGCCCTTTGTCGTGATCTCGATTATATGAATTCTCGCGTCATTTTTTGACAGCCTTTTTCTGACGAGATCTTTGATTTCAAGAGCAGATATGAGATTGGAAACCGTCGGCTTTTTAACATTAAGTTTTTTGGAAATGGCAGTGATCGTACATGCGGGCATTGATTCGATGAGAGAGAGATAGAGGAGCTGTTTGATGGTCAGATCGTTTGTTTCACGGCTCTTCATGAAATCTCTTTCAAATATGTCGAGTAGGCCGGAAAAATCCAAGACGGCCTGTTCAAGATTATCCATCGGTTCCATTTCGTACTCCGTTAGTTAGCAATAACTAATCATTATATTTCGTTCGGAAATTTTGTCAAGAAATTAATGCCGGTTAATGTTTTGTTAAGGAAAGGCAATTCACTTGTTGTGAATTGCCTGAAAAACCAATACAGAGGTTTTGTTTAAAGATACGAAAAAAATGACCTGATTGAGTTCAGTGTAAAAGGTTTCTCGATTCAAAACCTTCTCGTATTTTTTCCCGTAGCTCCATGACGGTTTTTTTAATGTCTTCAGACAGACTGATGGCCGTGACAACTGCCGCGCAGTCGGCTCCGGCGGAAATCACCCGAACTACGTTGGATGTATTGATTCCTCCGATGGCGACCAGCGGTATTTTTAGAAGTTTTGAAAAGTAACTGATGCCTTCAAATCCAGCGGGTGCGCCAAGATCTTTTTTTGTTTCGGTTGCAAAAACCGGACTGAGCGCAACATAGTCCGCGCCTGAATCCTGCGCTAAGAGAGCATCTTTTTCAGCGTGGAACGAGACTCCAAGAATTTTTTCGTCGCCGATCAAATCTCTGGCCTTACCGGGAGTTATATCAGACAGGCCAACATGGACTCCGTCCGCTTTGGATTCTCCGACAAGGTGAGCCCTGTCGTTGAGAATAAAAAGCGTGTTGAATTCTCTTGTTATTTTTCTGATATAAAGCGCCGTTTCAAGAAACTCGTCGTCGGGTAGAGATTTGTCCCTGAACTGCAGTATGTCAACGCCGCTTCTGCATGCCTGATAAGAAATTTCCTGCACCGACCTTCCGAGAGTCAGAAGAGGGTCGGTGACGAAATACAGCCCTTTGATCGCTTTTTTCAACCGGTGATAATCTCCAGCTTAAGACGCCGTGAGATTTCTTCTTCAGTTGCTGAATATATCCTGTCTCTCAGTGATATCTCGAAAGAAGCAGGCCCGTCTGATTTTTCAGCGGCAAGTTCGCCCATGAGCGAGTAGAAACACACTCCGCAAACGGCCGCGATGAAAGGATCCTTTTCAACCGACGCGAAGCAGGCAACAGAAGTCGAAGACGAACAACCGGTTCCGGTCACTTTGCCCATAATTTCATTGCCGTTGGAGCAGATAGCCGTCTGTTTTGAATCGGTAATTACGTCTTTGACGCCGGTGACTGCGATTACGGTGCCGAGTATTTTTGAAGCTGTTTTGATTTTTTCGAGAGCAGTTTCATCCGATTCCCTGGAATCGACGCCGACTATTTCGGCCTTTATTCCCGCGCAAGTCAGTGTTTCGGCGAGATTAGCCCTTATTATTGAAACTTTAACCTCAGAAAGTATCCTCTTCGCAGAATCGGTTCTGAGCTTTGTCGCTCCGGCTCCGACGGGGTCAAAGACAACGGGTACACCAAGTTTATTCGCTTTTCTACCCGCTGTGATCATCGAGTCTATAAGTTCGGGCACAAGCGTTCCAATGTTGAGAAGAAGGCATCCTGCATAAGACACCATTTCTTCGACTTCCTCGATGGCGTGAGACATGACAGGCTGACCGCCTATGGCCAGAGTTAGATTTGCCGTCTGGTTCATGACGACGAAATTAGTCATGTGGTGGATCAGAGGTCTATTCTGTCTCAATACATTTATGTCTCTGGCTATAATTTCTGAATAATCCATGGCGCCTCCATTTTACGAATTAGATTGTAACGCTAAATTTTCAAATGAAATCATTATAAATTGATTGAATTTATATGTACATAAAAGTCTGTTGTGAACGAAAAATAAACGGTATTTATATTCAGAAAATAAATAATTTTATTTTTTATTGTTTTGGAATATCATGAAATTTGAAATAATAAAAATTCTATACTGCATGTCTCGATAAATTAATCGCCGTTTTTAAATTAACTTACTGTATAACAGTGCCGGATAATACAAATCCATAAAAAACCGAATTGAGAATTTTTTATTTTAATTTTTATCCAATAAGCTTATACTGAAAATGAATGAAAATGAGAATAGCTATAGTCGGTGTCGGAGGAGTAGGAGGTTATCTCGGGGCGAGACTCTGCCATTTCAGAGATCCGATAAAATCCTATCACGTGATTTTCATACAGAGAGGCGAGGGGCTCATGGTTCTCAAAAAAAACGGCATCACGCTCCTCACTGAACAAAACAAGTATGTCACGTTTCCCGACATGGTGACTGACGATCCCTCGGATCTCGGGATTTTTACGCACGTATTTTTATGCGTAAAGAGTTACCAGCTAGATGAAGTTCTGAAACTTCTGAAAAGTAACGTCGCTCAAAACACAGTTCTGATATCGCTTTTGAATGGAATCGGTACGGAGGAAAAAATAAAGACGAGTTTCCCTTACGCCGAAGTCCTCGGAGGATGTGTTTATGTCAGTTCGGAAGTTCTTTATCCGGGCGTAGTGAAACAGACAGGTTCTGCCGGGAAGTTATTCTTTGGTTCCGAGGGATCGGATGAAAACAGGCACAGAGAATTGCTCGATGTCCTTAAAAACGCGAGAATAAAGGCTTTTTTTGACAGGGACATAAAGAGGAAGGAATGGGAAAAGTTCCTCATTTTGTGCCCGTTTTCCACTCTTTCTTCTTTTTACAACTGTACGGCGGGGGAGATAGCGGAAGACGGCGAAAAAAACCGGAAGTTTGTTTCTATGATGGAGGAAATAGTCGAGCTTGCCAACGCTAAAGGAGTGCCTTTGGGAGAGAAAGACGTACAGGAAAATTTAAGCAGGATACTGACTTTTTCAAGGGAAACAAAGACTTCTTTTCAGAGAGATTTCAAGGCAGGAAAAAACACGGAAATAGACGTTCTTGCGGGATACGTTGTCGAGGAAGGAAAAAAATTGGGTTTGAAAACACCTCTGCACGAAGAATTTTTCGATAAGCTGAATAAGAGGATGCTGAACCGCGAGGACTGAAAGCCGGTCCAGGCAGTTACATCTTATGCGGACTAATAAGAAAAACCGCTCATTTGATCAGAGAATAGATTTCATAAAGGAAGTCGACAAGCTGAAATCAGTTTTCCGGCACACATACCTGTTTGACGGCACGAGAAACGAAAACGACGCCGAACACTCATGGCATCTGGCGATTATGGCGATTGTTCTTGAGGACTATTCCAACGAACGGGTAGACATCATAAAAGTAATAAAAATGGTCCTCATTCACGACTTGGTGGAGATTGACGCAGGTGATTTCATTTTGTACACGGATAGAAAAGAAGAGAAACTGGAAAAAGAAAAGAAAGCGGCCGACAGGATTTTCGGTCTTTTGCCAAAGGAACTGAGGACGGAATTTACTTATCTTTGGAAAGAATTCGAGGAAAAGAAAACTCCCGAAGCCAGATTCGCCGCGGCTATAGACAGACTCGAACCTATCATGCAGAATCACGCGACAGGCGGAAAAGCGTGGAAAAAACACGGAATAAAACTTGAACAGGTAATCGAAGCGAACAGACACATCGCAGAAGGATCGGAATCTTTGTGGGAATACGCAAAAAAATTGATTGAAAACGCAGAAGAAGAAGGATTTATATGTTAGTTTCCTTTCACTGCATGATTTTTCAGAACGGCAGAACCAGCAATATTTATCTTATGACACTGACTTTACCCACGGCACATACAGACGCCGACGATACCCTGATGAAATATAATCCGTTGCTCAAACTGTCTGCGTCGAGTAAGAAAGTGTTTTCGCCATGAGTGGCGTTGAATCTTGAGGCGCCGAGAACCTCCCTGCCGTGAACGTCAAAAACGCTTATTTCGACGCAATCGTCACAAGGTATTTTTAAAACGGCAGAAATTCTTCCGTTGAAGAATCCGACGGTCAGCGAAAGTTCATATGACTCGGGTATTTGGGCGATCGGATCCTCTTCGACTGACAGGCTGAGGCTGTCATAAAGTTGAATCATTCTCGTCGCGGCTAAAGTCAATTCGCTCTCGTCGTTTCCCGCGACTACACCGTAAGCTATCGTTATGGTGTCTTCCGGACCGAAGGAGTACGGACCGCAGTTTATCATAATCTTGTAATCAGCCGGCGTCGTCGGCCAAGATGCGGAAACGCTCACGTCTCCAAGAGCGGCATAATAAGAGTTGTCGTCTCCCGGAGTTGTCGCGTAATTATACCAGTGAGCTCCGTGCGCACCCGACGGTTCCAAAAAACATATTCCGACCTTCTGTGTGTAACTGCCGCTGTCATACATGTAACAAAGGTTTACCGCCGAAATATATCCTGCCATGTCGTCGCTGTAAGCTGACGAAGGAATGTCGAAGTCGTACCAGAATCCCGTATAAACGCTGTCATAAGATGCGCGCGATGTGTTTATAAATTTATTCACGAAAACTATGAAATCTCCGTTTGTGTCCTGAGACCATGAAAAACCTGTTCTTTCGACGTATATCTGAGTCCCGTGATAAACGTCTGTCATGCTGTAAAAGCTTTTGTAGAGAGAGTCGTCAATCCAAGCCCACGAACTGTGGGACACTGACCATTCGGTCAGACCGCCTCAACACAGCTGGGTGGCGACGACTACAGGATTAGCGCCGCTTGAAAAACCTATCGCCTGACATCCCTGAAAGAGGGTGTTTATTCCGGTGCCTCCGGGAAACTGCATCGAAGGACCGGAAACGCTGCCTACGTCGCCGCCGGGTCTGTCGAGAGCCGTCCAGAGATTGTTGTTGTTGTGAACAGACCTTTCAAAGGTTTGGTAAATCCTTCCGCCGGGCATAGAGACCGCGCTGGCAGATATGATTGCACAGAGAATGAAAGAAAACATGTTGCCTCCCTGGAAAAATATATTAAATGATATTTGCGCTGCAAAACAAAGTCAAGATACGGCAGATTGTTCAATTATGTGTTGACAAACCTGTGTGCTTGAATTGATAATTTTTGATTCGGAGAGGAAGGATCTGGTGGTCCAGCTGGTCTTCAAAACCAGTAGCGGCCGGATAAAACCGTCCGTGGCAGGTTCGATTCCTGCCCT
>JAFGSQ010000070.1 GCA_016934535.1 candidate division WOR-3 bacterium | reverse complement strand
TTTCTAGCCTGCTGCCTCCCGTAGGAGTCTGGCCCGTGTCTCAGTGCCAGTGTGGCCGTTCACCCTCTCAGGCCGGCTACCCATCATTGCCTTGGTGAGCCGTTACCTCGCCAACTAGCTAATGGGGCGCGAGCACATCCTCAGGTGATAGCTTGCAAGCAGAGGCCATCTTTAAACTCTCGAAGATGCCTTCAAGAGTTGTCATAGGGTATTAGACCGGGTTTCCCCGGCTTATCCCGCTTCCTGGGGGTAGTTTACTCACGTGTTACTCACCCTTACGCCACTAAAACCAATCCATCCTTGCGTCAAGATTGGTTTCCGTTCGACTTGCATGGCTAAGACACGCCGCCAGCGTTAGTCCTGAGCCAGGATCAAACCCTCCGAAGAAAAAAAACAATAATCAGAGAATTTGTCTTGCAAAAGAAAATTTAAGTATAGGAATTCCCACGCACACACTATTCTATTGTCAAAGATCAAAAAGACAAAAGAGAATATAGGTAAAAAAGATATTTTTGTCAAGGGCAAAAAAATGTTTTTTCAAGAAGCCGTCAGAATTGTTCTGACAGTTATAATTCCCTATATATATGGAAAAAGCAAATAAAAAACAACTTGCCTTTTCTGTGGACGGAAATATAAAATTCCTACCGTGATTTAAATGATTAGAAAAATCTCATGTTATTTCCCGGTTTTTTTGACGGCGTGTTTTTCCCATGGATGCGTAAATCCCTTTTCTCCGCTCATGGCGCCGCCTGGAGGAATCGACGACCCGGTGAATCCGGACACTCCTGAAAAGGTCCTTCAAAACCTCACTCTCTCTTACAGGATACTTGATCTGGACCTGTATCTTTCCTGCCTCGATTCGGCTGATTTCGTGTTCTATTTTGATCCGGACGATGAAGGAATCAATCAGTATCTTGCGGCCCTGGGAATCTATCAGTACCAGTGGGGATACGAAGAAGAAAAAACTTCGACGGAGGCAATTTTTATTTCAATGAAAGAGACGGGAGAAAGCGTCGTGCCTGTGTTCATAGGTTCGGGAGTTTATTACACGGATTCTTTTAATGCCGTCATCATGAGAGAATATACTTTTGATCCACCGGTGATTCACGGAGAACTTGTCAGAGGAAAAGTTGTCTTTTATCTTTCCAAGTCAGGGTCAGTTTGGAAAATCACGGCTTGGAGAGACATGGTCAATGGCTGACACGACTGTCCTTTCCGGAGGATTTATTATCCCCGACCCTCCCCACTGCGGATTTCTTTCGGACCTCGTAATACATAAAGACAAGATAGCCGACATTCTGCCGTACAAGAAGGCGAAAGGGTCGATAGTGATAGGAGTAGAAGGGTGTATCGTCACTCCCGGTTTCATTGACGTCCACGCCCATTTGAGGGAGCCTGGATATACATACAAAGACGACATTCGCTTTGCTACTTGGGCGGCGGTTTCCGGCGGCATAACCTCGGCTTTTGCCATGGCGAACACGAAACCCGTTACGGACACGCCTGATAGGCTGAGAAAACTGGAAGAGCTCATCTATAAAAAAGCTCACTGCAGGGTCTTTCCTGTCGGTGCCGTTAGCAAAGGACTGAAAGGAAAAACACTGACGGACATAGAGACTATGTCTGAAGCTGGAGCGATAGCTTTCAGCGACGACGGAATGCCCGTCAGAGACCACATGATAAGAAAAGCCGCTGAAAGGATATGCGGAGCCGGACGCGTTCTGATACAGCATCCGGAAGACGAAAGAACAGCCGGAACGGGGATCGTACTCGAAGGATTCTGGTCCCGGCGTTTCCGGGTGCAGGGAATAGATCCGAACAGCGAAGCGCGATGTATAGAAAGAAACATTGCCGCGCTTGAAAACACTTTGTCCGGCATTCATTTCACGCACGTCTCTTCGAAAATTTCAGTGGAACTTATAAGAAAAGCCAAGGCAAAAGGACTGCGAGTCAGCGCCGACGCCACTCCGCATCACATATACTTTACCTGTTCGAGGCTTGGGAAAAGCCTGGGCGACGCAGTTATGAATCCGCCTCTTAGGAACGAAAGAGACCGCAGAGAGATTCTCGCCGGTCTCGCAGACGGAACCATTGACATGATCGCAACAGATCACGCCGGCCATTCCGAAGAGGAAAAAAAACGCGAGCTCAGCGAAGTCCCGAAAGGAGTCATAGGATTTCAGACTTTGGGCGGAGTTATTTTTGGAAAGGTCGCGTCCGAAACCGGTTTTGAAAAGGCAGTCTCGCTTGTAACCACAAAGCCTGCGGACAGATTCGGACTTAAACTCGGAAGGCTTTTGCCTGGAATGCCGGCGGACGTATCTGTGTGGAACTTTAAAAAAAACAGGATTCAAAAAGACAAACTGGAGGGAAAACCGAAAAACACTCCCTTCGAAGGAATTATTTTGCCCGTTTGCGTCTTAAAAGTTTTTGTCGGCGGAAAAATCGTCTTCGACGCCGAAAGAATTTCGTAATATAGGATTTATTCTGATATATTATATGGGAAACTAAAAAGGAGGCAGTGATGAAACTTTTATTATTTGCGATTTTCATCCCATTGGCTGTTTTTGCCGAACCTGTTCCCGAACTTGATTATTACTGGGAACAGCCCTCCAGGATATCGCTTGGCTTTTCAGGAGGAGTAATCGAAAACGCTCCGGCATTTGGCGCGGAAATGCTGTTCCCTCTGGGGAATTTCTATCTGAGACCCGCCGTTTATCTGACGGCTAAAGACGACGAAAAATTTGCCTGGTTTTATCCTTCTTTTGACCTTCTGTTGAGAGCTTACGGAAATGATAGGACTTCCCTGAGATTCTACGGCGGTTTTGGAGGACACATGGGGGTGTGCATAAAAGACGACAGAAGAGACATTTCGAGCGCTTACGGAGCGCAGATACTTGCGGGATTTGACTACACTCTTTCAAGAACGAGTTCTGTGTTCCTGGAGCTTGGCGCTCAGGGTTCTTCATACACGCTCGACAGCGAAGACGAAACGCACGTTGGCGTTTACGGAAAGATTGGTGTCAGGTTCATAATCTGAAAAACGGAGAAAAAATGAAAAAGTTTGTTCCAATAACTGATGAAAAATTCTCTGAATTCTGCGAACACCTCAGAAGTAAAAAAGTTGACGCTTATCTAATCGGTGATTTTGAAAACAGCCGCAACTCATCCCTGAGGTTTTTTTCAGGGCACCCCGAAGACGCCATGCTGGTAATTCTGTCTTCCGGCAAACGGATACTCATACCGTGGGATGTAATAATGGCCGCAAAAGTTTCCGAGGTCGAAGAGATAGTGGATTTGAATAAAAAAGGCGGGTCCTATTATGCGGCGCTTTCTTCGATCCTGAAGGAAAATCTCGGAGACAGATTCACTCTTGAACTTCAAAGTTCCGTCGGGTATTTTGAGTACAAGCACCTTAAAAACTACATAAAACCTGCCAAAGTGACAGTCTTTGACAAGCCTGAGAACTCCGGAGATCACTTTATTTACAGACTGAGAAGGCAAAAATCCCCCGGAGAAATCAAACTTCTCGAAAAGGCGTGCAATATAACGAACAAAATAATAAACGATCTGGAGATTTTTCTGAAAAAAAACAGAAAAAATCCCGATTTCAGGGAAATAGACGTTTCTCTTTTCGTCGAGAGAAAAGCTCTCGAATACGGAGGAGACGCCGTCTCTTTCGAGACCATAGTCGCCAATCCTGACCGGTCTTGGTCCATTCACACTCATCCGCGCGCGGGAAAAGGAAAACTGGCCAAGCCGGGGCTTTCTCTCGTCGATTTCGGTGTGACATATCAGGGTTACAAAAGCGATGTCACGGTTTCGTTCGCGCTTGGAAAACTTACGAAAGAGCAGGAAAAAATGCGTGACACCGTCGAGAAAGCTAAAATCGAGGCCGTAAAACTCATAAAGCCAGGCGTTTTCGCACACGAAATTGCGGCGGCTGCCGACAAAGTCATAAAAGACGCGGATCTGTTCATGCCTCATTCTCTCGGCCACGGTATTGGACTCGACGTCCACGATCCCGGAAGAATAGCTTCGAAGCCTTCAGATAAAAAAATGCTCAAGAAATTCAAACCCCTGAAACTCGAACCGGGGATGGTTTTTACCGTCGAACCCGGCGTTTATCACACAAAACACGGCGGTTGCAGGCTCGAGGACGACGTCCTCGTCACTGAAAAATCATGCAGAGTGCTCACGAAGACGAGGTTCATGAGGATTTGACTGAAAACAAAGCCGTCGTTCTTCTTTCCGGAGGAATTGATTCTTCCGTGCTTCTCGCCTATGTCATAAAAAAGAAAAAATTGGCGCCCCTTCCCATAGTCTTTGACTACGGTCAGAGACACTCGGTCGAGATCGAATCGGCAAAAAAAGTGGCCTTTTCACTCGGATGTGAAAAATTAAATCTTTTTCGAATAGACCTTGCTTCTATAAAAGGCTCCAGCTTGACCGATCTTTCCATTGATGTGCCGGAGAACGACGGGGACGATATAGGAAAAATTCTGCCCATCACTTACGTGCCAGCGAGAAATCTCATTTTTCTTTCGATTTCCACTGCGTGGGCAGAGGTGTCGGGAGCCGAATCGGTTTTTTACGGAGCGAACGCTATAGATTATTCGGGTTATCCGGACTGCAGGCCAGAATTTACGACATCTTTTGAAAAAACCGCCAACCTCGGGACAGGATATTATTTTAAGGAAAACAAACTGAAAATCAGAGCTCCTTTTTCAGAAATGAGAAAACACGAGATAATCCTTTTGGGGAAAGAACTTCAAGTTGATTTCTCTCTGACTCACTCCTGTTACGATCCTTCTGAAAACGGCACGGCCTGCGGAAAATGTGACAGCTGTAAAATAAGAAAAAAAGCCTTTATTGAGGCTCGGGTCAAAGATCCGACGCGTTATGCTTAAAATTTGTGAGATATATGCGTCCATTCTCGGAGAGTCATCAATGGCAGGCTATCCATTCGTCGTAGTGAGGATTTCCGGATGCAATCTCGAGTGTTCCTGGTGTGACACCAGATACGCTTTTTCAGAGGGTTCAGAAATGCGCACGCATGAAATAATATCGAAAATCGAGACCTTCGGGATTAAAAGAATGCTTTTGACCGGAGGCGAACCTCTCTTGCAGGAAGAGACTTTCGGCTTTTCAAAAGAGCTTGTCGAAAGAGGGTATTTTGTCGCTGTTGAAACTAACGGAAGCCTAGACATTGGAAGGCTGCGAGAAGAAATTCATGTCGTCATGGATTTTAAATTACCGCTTTCGGGAATGCACGACCGCATGCTGATTTCAAATTTCGAGAAAATAAAAAAAACCGACGATATTAAGTTTGTCGTCGCCGGAAGATCAGATTTTGAGTACGCACTAAAGATTACGAAAGAGCAGGGTCTGGAGGGGAAAGCCAATCTTCTTTTTTCTCCGGTTTTCGGAAAGGTAAAACTTGCCGAACTTGCAGACTGGCTCATGTCTTCGCGTTTGGACGCCAGGTTTCATATCCAGCTGCACAAGATAATCTGGAAAAGTGGGATGAGGGGGGTTTGACGAAACGATTTTTGTACAGATCGCGATGGGCGCTTGTGCCTGTCCTGCTGCTGCTTCCTCTTCTGCCGTCAGGTCAGGGCAGGAATATATATCTCGGAGCCGTTTTCAATTCGGCTCACTTTTTCCTGGCCGGAGCCGTCACGTTGTTGATTGCAGGCAGAAATCCAGGTTCCAGAAAAACGATTTTTTCATTAGCCGTCCCCGTAATGGCCGCGATCCTTGTGGAATTGATACAACTGGCTTATCCGGACAGAAACTCCGGAATAGACGATGTCGTCAGAAGTTTTCTCGGAAGCGTTTGCGCCGTAATTTTATTAAAGGGCAGAAGAAGTTTCGTTTTGGGTTCCGTGTTCTCAATTTTGTTCGTCTACGCCGTTTCTTACGACGTAACCAGCCTGATTATAAGGCAGGGCGTAATGGAAGCCAGATTCCCTGTTCTTGACGATGTAGGCGCGCCTTTTTACACCAAAGCCTGGAAACCGAGAATAAACGCCGCCCTTCAGCGAGCGGAAGACGAAATTGTATTCACCTCTTTTCCAAACCAAAAATGGTCGAACATAGAATCGAACATTTTACCGGAAGACTGGCGCGGGCACGAAGTATTTTCTATAGAAGCGAGATCTTTCAGACGAGTCAAATGCGGGATACAGGTGAGAACCGACAAAGGGAATTATTACGGCGAGTTCTGGCCCGATACTTTTTATGAAGAGCACGGCATACAATTTTTCGAATTTAAAAACGGCGAGACGGTTTTTGAGAGTTCGTATAAAGTTAAGGGTGTGTCGATATTTCTAAGCAAGCCCGAAAGCCTTACTGAAATTCACATAAGAAGGATACGACTGCAATGACTTTAACCGACACGCATGCTCACCTGCAAGACCCGAGACTTATAAAAGACATCGGCGGTGTTCTGGAAAGAGCGGCGTCATCCTTTGTTGAAAAAATTGTTGTCGTCTCGTACGACGAACAATCCAGTGAAACAGCTGCCGGAATTGCCCTCGGAAAAGAAAACCTTTATTTCACCGCAGGTTGTCATCCTCATTACGCGGGAACCCACAAAGACAAGACGGCAGACTGGATAGAACACAGAATTATAAACAGATTCGGAAAGGAAAAACTTGTCGCAATCGGAGAAACGGGAATAGACATGCATTACGGATTTTCAGATATCGGCGACCAGATAAAAGTGTTCGAAGAACAACTCTCTTTTGCCGTGTCAAACTGCCTGCCGGTTGTGGTTCATTCAAGGAATGCTATGGAAAAAACGATGGAAGTGCTGAAAGGTTTTTCGGGTTTGAAAACCGTGCTCCATTCTTTCGAGGGAACCTGCGAACAAGCGAAGAAATGTCTGGACATGGATTATTTCCTTTCATTCAACGGAATTCTGACTTTTAAAAATTCAGACAGGGCTGACATCCTGAAATGCGTCGGATTCGAAAATGTTGTTCTCGAAACTGATTGTCCTTACCTGGCCCCTGTTCCTTACCGAGGCAAAGTGAATGAACCTTGCCATCTGATAAAAATACTTGATTTCGTAGCGGAGTATCTCGGAACAGACCGGGAAAAAGCGTCTCAAATAATTGAAAAAAACGTTTCCCGCCTGTTTTCATTCGGGTGAGCGCATGGAAATCACAGAAATTCTCGAAGCAATCGGCGCGAGACCGAAAAAATCCCTCGGTCAGAATTTTCTCATGGACAAAAATATCGCACGGAAAATATGCGACGCGGTACCCGGCGGAGAAGATCTCCGTATTGTGGAGATAGGTCCCGGGACGGGAGTTTTGACTGAAATTCTTGCCGAAAAGACGGACGATCTGATTCTCGTTGAAAAAGACGCCGCGCTGGCATCGTATCTGAAAAAACATTTCAAAGACAAAGCCTCCGTCATCGCGGATGATTTTTTGAAGCTCGATCCGGATTTATTTCTAAAAAGCGAAAACCGCGGTAAAGCCTGTGCTAAAACCGGCGGTAATTTTCTTGTAGGAAACCTTCCGTACAACATAAGTAAAAGGATACTAAGAAAGACTTTTAGTATAAGAAGCCGCCTGACGGGTTGTGTTTTCACTTTTCAAAAAGAGGTGGCCGAAAAACTCACCGCCCTCCCTTCATATCCGAATTACGGTATTTTGTCCGTTCTTTTCGGGTTCTGCTCAAAAACAAAAATTGTCGCGAAAATAAGTCCGGAGTGCTTTTTCCCGAAACCGGAAGTTTATTCTGCTTCAGTCAGCATACTTTTCAACGAAAATCAGACGGAAGCGGAGTTTTCCGACGATGATTTCGAAAAACTTGTAAGAAATTCGTTCAGACAGAGGCGAAAAGTTCTCCTGAACAATCTCAGGGGTGTATACCGCCGGGAAGACATTGAAAAAATAAGAGAGTTCTGCCGCAAAAGACCGCAGGAACTAAGTCCTGCAGATTTCGCCGAGATGATGTCAAGGATCATGGAAAAATGACGCTGTTTTTTATGATCACGGCATTTTCGTTCAACGTCGAAAGTTCCACTGTTTACAGGAACAGCATTTTGTCGTCAAGCCTTTACGCGAGGAATTTTTTCAGTTACGGACGTTTTAATTTGTACCAGGAAGCGGGATGGAGCGGCAAAAAAAACCTGATTTCCGGGTCTTTGGACGAGAAATACAATTTCGGCATTCTTTCGAGATTTGGAAAAAACGACTTAAGATTGTCGGCGGATTTTTCAAAAGTGGAGAATTTTTCGATCACGACTAAAACGCAGACTCTAAAACTGACCGCAGGAAGAGAAACCAGCATCGGAGATTATTTATTCCGTACATCCATTTCACCGTCACTGGAAGTGTACTCCAGCAGAACGGACACTCAGATCGAAGCCGTAAATCCGGGATTGACTTTCGAGCTTGACGCCGGGAGGTATTTGTCTTTCGCAGACATCACAGCCGGCGTTGCAGCTGAAATAAAGAAACTGACGAAAAAATACACGGGAAAGGGAGAAGTCTCCCTTTCGCTTCGTACGTTACAGAACCGGATTTCAGGCAGGATTGACGCGGAAACTTATCCGATGACGGGAGACAGGACGAAATTCAACAGATACGAAATACTGATGAACGGAAAATGGAATTTTTTTGGAGCGGGAAAAATTTTCGCCGAGACATATTGGAACACTAAATATCTGTCAAAACGGTATCCGGAGAGCGATTATTTTTCAAACGAGGATTTTTTTGCCGAAGCGGGATGCTTTGTCGATCTTTATTTGTATGGTTCTGCTTTCAAGATTGACTACTCTCAGGGCTTCGGTTTTCATTCCAGACAGGCAGTTGGAGACGAAGACATAATGACTTCTAGGTTGCTGTGCGACGCGTCGTATGCAAACACAAAATTTTCTGCAAGAGCGGACGCGTACATGTCAATATACCGTTTTTTCCAGGACAGAACAGCCTCCTACGGCGATTACGACGTGTCCGACAGAGGCGCAGGGTTGAATTTGGCGGCTATTTTGACCGACAGAATCAACGCCGATGTTTCTTTTTTTTACAGGGAAAATAGAACCGTTTACCTCTCTGAAAATTATTCGGAAAGCAACACCTGGCACAGGACTTACAGTTTTTCCGCCGGAGCATTTCTCAAGCCTTTTGACTGGCTGTCAATAAGACAGAATTCATCGATCAAAACAGACTATACTTTTTTCATATATTCCAGCGACAGAAACGTCCTTTTCAGAAAATACGAGAATAAACTCGAGATCAATACAGATGTATTTCCAAAAATACAAATGTTTGTTAACGGTTCTTTTTCCATTCAGGACAGGGGCGGATACAAAAAAATTGATGAAATTACCGGCGGGAAATGGTATTTTTTGAGAAACAGGCACGTGAGATCGTTTGACGTATTGACCGGTGTAAAGCTCGCGACGCCCTGGGGATTTTCCAAACCGTACGGCGGTATTGAGGAAAAAGCCGTTTTCATGGCCGAGGGAAACGAACTTGGAAACATGGAATCATATTCTTTGAAAAGCTACGCGGGTTTGGGTTTGGAGTTTTCGGTTTCAAAAGGACAGGCGGTTTTCGACTTGCGCGGTATAATTGACGATAAAGGAGAAGATCAGTGGGAAGCAAATTTCTATCTTCTGTTCTTGTTCTGATCTCTGTATGTTCGTGCACTCTATTCTCCCCAAGAGAAGCAGAACCGCCGGCGGGCTCGGATTTTTGGGTGGAACCGTTTTCTCCCGGAGTTTCGGTCATGAACTTCGTAAATAGTGTCGAAAACAAAAGCGCGGCAAATTACGCGAGGAGTCTGGATGAAGGTTTCGTTTACACACCTTATTTTCCTGACACTTTCGGAAGCGGCGGTTTGTTTGAAGACTGGGGAAAACAGAAAGAAAGCGAATATGCGGGGATTCTTTTTTCGAGAGTACAGTCACCGTTCATCGTGCTTTCTCCGGTACAAAGGGATTCGACGGACTCATCCGCCATATTCTATTACAATTACGAATTTTTCGGCGATTCTCAAGCGGAAGGACTTGTTTTATTTTTCCTGACAGCGGACTTTTCCGGAGTTTGGAGCATTGTAAAGATTGAAGATCTCGGAGGAAAAGAACCGACTTGGACAAAACAAAGAAAAGACATTTATGAACACGGTTTCGGCAATAATTGAAGAAGTGAGACCCAAACAATGGATCAAAAACGTTTTTGTTTTTGCCGCCGTCGTTTTTGCGAGGAAATTCACTTTGGCTCAGCCGGCCTTGCTTTCGGTTTTTGCGTTCCTGAGTTTTGTCGGCGCATCAAGCTTCGTTTACGTTATAAATGACATAGTTGATCTCAGGAAAGACAGACTTCATCCCGAAAAATCAAAAAGACCTCTGGCTTCGGGAAAGATTAAAGCGCCGTCAGCGCTCGTCTTTGCTTTTGTGTTTCTTGTACTGACACAAATACCCTGGTTCCTGCTTGCAAAAGATTCCATTTCAGGGATATGGAAGTTTCCCTTAGTCGTTCTCGTATATCTTCTGATGAACCTTTCATATTCTTTTTGGCTGAAAAAAGTGGTGATTATCGACGTCATGATAATAGCTCTCGGTTTTGTCCTGCGGGCGGTCGGAGGAGCACTCGCAATAGACGTTCCCATATCTTCCTGGTTTTTGATAACGGTGCTTCTTCTCTCTCTTTTTCTCGCTCTCGTAAAGAGAAGGCAGGAAGTTTTCATGGAAAGGAACGAATCCCACAGAGAGGTTTTGAAGCATTACACCAAAGACCTTCTCGATCAGATGATAATAGTAGTGGCGTCATCCACTATAGTCACTTACGCAATTTACACCGCTGAAAAAAAAGGAGCGATTTTATTGCCCTATTCCACTATTTTTGTGATATATGGTATATTAAGATATCTGTTCGTGGTGCATCTTCAAAAGGAAGGTGAAATGCCGGAGAAAGTTATTTATTCGGACAGGCCTTTTCTTATAAATTTGGTGATGTACAGCGCGTTCGTGTTGTTGACAGTGATATTGGATCCCGAAGTTTTCAAGTGAGGAGACTTATATGAATTTGAAGGCAGTTTTGAAACAGATGGTCGAAAAAGAGGCTTCGGACCTTCATCTGAAAGCGGGAAGCCCTCCGATCCTAAGGATTTCAGGAAAACTCAACCTGATGAAACATCCGCCTCTTTCTCCGGAAGAACTTAAAACAGTGATTGTCCAGCTCATGACTCCGGAACAGCAGAAAAAATTCGCGAGAGACAAGGAACTCGACTTCGGCGTAGGTGTTCCGGGACTCGCGAGGTTCAGGGTAAACGCTTACCTTCAAAGATCAAGCATAGCGCTGGCCCTGAGAACGATACCGATGCATGTCAGGCCTCTGGAAGAACTGAATCTGCCCGCCGTGCTCAAAGACCTGTGCATGAAACCCAGGGGAATGATACTCTGCACCGGAACGACGGGAAGCGGTAAATCGACCACTCTCGCGGCCATGATAGATTACATAAACGAACACGTCTCAAAGAACATCATAACTATCGAAGATCCTATCGAGTTTCTGTTCACTGACAAAAAAAGCGTAATAAGCCAGAGAGAAATCGGAACGGATACCAATTCATTCGCACTCGCACTCAGACAAGCGATGAGGCAGGATCCCGACACCATTCTCGTCGGTGAAATAAGAGACATGGATACGATAGACACGGCGTTAAAAGCCGCCGACACAGGCCACCTCGTGATGTCGACCCTGCACACTCTCAACGCCGCTGAGACCATAAACAGAGTTATATCTTTTTATCCGCCTCATCAGCAGCAGCACATCAGGGTTCTTCTCTCGACGACTCTGGTAGCCGTTATATCGCTCAGGCTGATACCCAGGGCTGACGGCAGAGGGCGGGTTCCGGCTTCGGAAGTAATGATAAACACTCCCACGATAAGGGAATACATACTTGACCCTTTGGAAACTCTCAAAATACCTCAGGCTATTGTCGAGGGCTCTCAGTATCAGATGCAGAGTTTCGATCAATCCATAATGAATTTCTACGAAAAAGGAATAGTTTCTTACGAAGACGCGATAGAAAATGTAAGCAATCCGGACGAATTCAAACTCAGGCTCAGAGGCATTCAAAGCACATCAGACAGGGGTTGGGAAGATTTCACCGCGTGAATGCGAAACGACTTTAAGATAGATGAGGCTTTTTTTTGCTTTCGATGTACCGGAGGATGTGAGATTGGCCCTGTGGAGGTATTCCATGGAAAATTTTCAGGACAGGTCGTCGAAAATTGTCGCCCCTGATAACATTCACGTGACTTTGAAATTTTTAGGGGAAGTAAGAGAGAACGGGTTTTCGAAACTGCGTGAAAAAGCAGAAAAGGCTACGTTTTCAGCCCCTCCCTTCGAAACAAAGCTGGGTCCTTATAAGCTTATCGGAAACAGAATCGGTTGCACCGAAGCAGTTTCCGGGGAGAGTTATTTCCTGCGTGTTTGGGAAAAACTCGAAGAAGAGCTTGATAATATCGGCTACGAAAAAGAGAAAAGAAGATATTATCCACACGTGACACTGGTTCGCTTCAAAGGAAAACCTGTAAAGCCGGAATCATCAATTCCTTCGACGAGCTCTTTTTTTATCGAGTCTTTCAAACTGTATAAAAGCGAACTGACGCCGAAAGGCGCGATTTATTCAGAAATTGAATGTTTTCCCCTGAAAGGAGATAAAAATGGCTAAAACGACAGGTAAAGAAATGATCGGGAGGGACATGGATCAGGATAAAGACAAAGCCATAGAAAGCGCTATGAAAATAATTGAAAAACAATTCGGAAAAGGGTCCATAATGAGGCTTGGAGACGACACAAAAGTCGATATTCCGGCAATCTCAACCGGATCGATTACTCTCGACGCCGCCCTCGGAGTTGGAGGAATACCGAGGGGCAGGATAACGGAGATTTTCGGTCAGGAGGCTTCGGGAAAGACGACTCTTGCGCTTCACATAGTAGCTAACGCCCAAAAAGCGGGCGGAAAAGCCGCTTACATTGACGCCGAACATGCTTTGGATCCGACTTACGCGACAAAACTCGGCGTCAACATTGAAGACCTCATAGTGTCCCAGCCAGACACCGGCGAGCAGGCGCTGGAGATTTCGGATCTTTTGGTGAGATCGGGAGGACTCGACATCCTGGTAGTAGATTCCGTTGCAGCTCTGGTGCCTTCAGACGAACTGAACGGAGAAATGGGCGACTCTCAAATAGGACTTCAGGCAAGACTGATGTCAAAAGCAATGAGAAAACTCACTGGAGGAGTCTCGAGAAGCGGAACGGCAGCTGTTTTCATAAATCAGGTCAGATACAAAATCGGGATAATGATGGGCAATCCGACGACGACTCCGGGAGGGCTAGCATTGAAATTCCATTCGTCGTGCAGGCTCGAAATAAAAAGGATAGGCACTTTAAAAATCGGTGATCAGGCCGTGGGCAATGAGATTATAGTGAAGGTTGTAAAGAATAAAGTCGCGCCTCCTTTCCGGGAAGGCTCTTTCGATATTCTGTTCAACGAAGGAATATCAAAACACGGAGAGATCATCGACAAAGCCCTTGAGCTTAATTTGATTAAAAGATCGGGAACCTGGTATTCTTATCAGGATGAAAATATAGGTCAAGGCAAGGAAAACACGAGAATTTACCTGAAAGAACATCCCGAGTTATCCGACAAACTGGAAACCGAGATTAGAAAAGCACTCGGTCTTCCGGTCTCTGTGGTTGCGGAGGCGTAAGCATTATTGACCGAAAAATCAATTTTATCAGTAGAACTCGGAAAAAAAGGCTGGAGCATTAAACTTGATGACGGCTCGCAATATTCGTCCGACGTCGTGTTTCCCAAATGGAAAGAAGGAACCTGCGTTTCAGGGAGAGATCTGTTTTTCCTGCGGACGAAAGACGAAAGCCTGAAGGCTTACGAAAAAGCCCTCGTTTTACTGTCTTACGGAGACTTGACAGTAAAAGAGCTTGAAGACAAACTGAGTTCGCGTTCGTTCTCCCGTTTGGTCGTGAAAAGAGTTCTGAGAATTCTCTCTGCAAAGGGTTTTATTGATGAGGAAGCAATCGCCGAAGGTATGCTGAAAAAGTATTCTGACATCAAACCCTCGGGAAGCTTTTACATAGAAAAGAAAATGCGCGCTAGAGGGATACGTGAAGATTTGGTGCGCCTTTATTCCGATAAAGCGGCGTCGAGAGATGAACTTTCCCTCGCTGTCAACCTGGCTGAAAAGAAAAGGAAAAAAAAGAATATTATCGCGGTTCTTGTAAACAGGGGTTTTTCTTTTGAAATAGCCCGAAAAGCCGCGGCGGCATTGAAAGAGGAAGAGAATGGAAATTTGGAAAACCCTTATCTGTAAAGCGGAGAGAGGGAAAAAAGCCCTGCTTTTTCCTTTGCTCGATCCGGATAAAATTGGGCTAGAGAAACTCCCCCGCATTTCGGAAGAAATTGCTGAATCGGAGTGTGACGCTGTTCTCGTAGGCGGTTCGACTCTTTTTACGGATTCACTGCGAGAATTCATAGTCAAACTCAAGAAGGGTTCCGGACTTCCCGTGATAATTTTTCCAGGAAGCTCTAAATTCATTGTCCCTGAAGCCGACGCTGTATTTTTTCTCACTCTCATTTCAGGCCGGAACCCGCGATGGCTGATAGAAGAACAGCTCGAGAATGCCGTGTTCGTGAAAAAATACTTTCTGGAAAACATACCCGTTGCTTATCTGCTGGTCGAGTCGGGCCGCAAAACAGCGGTCGAATTCGTCAGTAACACTAATCCCATCCCGCGGGACAAAAAGGACATTTTAGCCGCTCACGTGATGGCGGCCGAATGTATGGGAATGAAAAACGTCTATCTCGAAGCGGGTAGCGGAGCTTTGGATCCTGTGCCATGTGATTACGTGATTTGCGCCGGACAAAACTGCTCGGGAGCCGTGATAGTGGGCGGAGGATTGAAAAAACCCGAGCAGGTCGAGGAAAAGATGATTTCCGGAGCGGACGTAATAGTCGTCGGAACTGCGCTTGAGAAAGATATTTCGTTTCTGAAAGAAATGACTGCCGCCGCGCACGGTTCTTTTTCCAAAAAACAATGAAAATGAGGCGTTTTCTTTGTCCGGTGAAAGTGAACCTTTCACTCAGGATTACAGGAAAAAGAGAAGACGGCTATCACGGGATTGAAACCGTTTTCCAGTCCCTAGACTGGGGCGACGAGATTTGTTTTGAAGAGAAAAAAGATGAAGACACGATTGCTGTGAGCGGAGAACCTGCTCCTTCAGGCAAAGAAAACCTTGTTATAAGAGCACTCGATTTGATGAGGGAGCGATATGAAGGAATCCCCTTTTTCAGCATAAATCTTCTCAAACGCACACCTCCGGGGACGGGACTAGGAGCCGGGTCTTCAAACGCCGCCGTTACTTTGCTTTACACCTCCTGTTTCATCGGAAAAACACCGTCGGGAAAAGTAACTGAAGACACGGCTAGAAAGTTAGGCTGTGACGTACCGTTTTTTCTGAGAGGCGGAAAGGCGAAAGCCGAAGGAAGAGGAGACATCCTCACTTTCGAAAATGAGATTGTCAGCGGCCGGTTTGTTGTCGTTATCCCTTCGATAAGAGTATCGACAAAAGAAGCTTACGAATCTTATGACTTGACAGATGAGCGTGAAAAGTATAAAAGTATGATTTTTCAGTTTAAGAGTGAAAAATTTTACAACGATTTTGAGGCAACGATTTTCAAAAGTCACTCAAAATTGGAATATTACAGAGACACGCTTCTGGATGCGGGCGCTGATTTTGCGTTGATGTCCGGATCAGGTTCGTCAATATACGGGTTTTTCGGTGAAAACGCTGGTTACGAAAACGCCATGATGTATTTGGATAAAAGGTTGAAAGGAGAAGACGTAAAAATATTTTCGTCGGACCCGAAAGCAGGATGGAGTTCTGCCGGGGACCTCGAAATATGATGGGGCGTCGTCAAGCGGCAAGACACGGGATTTTGGATCCCGCATTCGGTGGTTCGAATCCACCCGCCCCAGAAAAGGTCGAAGAGAAAAAATGAGGATTTTAAGCGGGAACAGCAACGTGACCCTAACGGACAGAATCTGCGAATATCTTAAAACAGACGCCTGCAAAGCGTGCGTTGAAAGGTATCCTGACGGGGAAGTCAGAGTGAGGATAATGGAGAGCATAAGAGGCGACGACGTTTTTATAGTACAGTCGACTTTTCCGCCCGCCGAAAACATTCTTGAGCTTCTCCTGCTGATAGACGCCTCCAGGAGAGCCTCCGCGAGGAGGATAACCTCTATAATCCCTTATTTCGGGTATTCGAGACAGGATAAAAAAGACGAACCGAGAGTACCGATATCGGCCAAGCTTATGGCAGATGTCATCTCCAAAGCCGGAGCCGACAGAATAGTGACAATGGACCTTCACACCGAACAACTTTCAGGATTTTTCAACATACCATTTGATCACCTATACAGTTCGTACAATGCGGTCGGCTATTTTGCCGATCAGAATATTCCTGATCTGACAGTTTTGTCTCCGAATCTCGGACGCATTTCAAAAGCGAGGTTTTTTGCTAAACAATTGGGAGACCTGCCTCTGGCCGTCATCGACAAAAGAGGCAAAACAGGAATCGGGCGCAAGTTCAATCTGATAGGGGATGTAAGCGGAAAAAATGTTCTCGTAATAGACGACATAATAGACACGGGAAAAACGATAGAAAATGCGGTTAAAACCGCTGTCGAAAAAGGCGCCGCAAAAATTTACGTCTATTGTGCTCACCCACTTCTTTCACAGAATTCGGTTGAAAAAATGGAAAGCCTGCCTATTGAACAATTCGTATATTCGGACACTATCCCCGTCAAAAAGGATAAAATGAGGAATTTTTTCAGGGAAATATCAGTTTCTTCGATAATCGGCGAGGCAATTCTCAGGATTCACGAGGAAGCTTCTCTGAGTTCACTTTTTTTATAAATGAAAAAAAGGAGTAGGATATGCATAAGATCAGTCTTGAAGTGGAAAAAAGGGAAGGATTGGGAAAAAACAGCGCCAGAGCTACAAGAAACAGCGGTTTTATTCCCGGTGTGATCTATGGACACAAAGAAGAAAACAAGCATTTCACGGTTCACAGAGACAAGATTGTTCCCGTTATGAGAAAACTTAAAGGCGAACCGGCTCTCATCGACTTGAAATTTTCGGGCGGAGAAAATGTGCTCGCGGTCATTAAGGAATATCAAAAAGACCCGATGACCGACAGACTTCTCCATCTGGACCTTCAGCTCGTTCACGCCAACGAGCTCTTGAAAGTCACAGTTCCCGTCATAACGCAGGGAACTCCCGAGGGAGTAAAGACCGGAGGAATACTTGAGATTCCGATGAGAGAGCTCCTCATAGAAGCTCTCCCTGACAAGCTTCCCGAACACATCGAAATAGACGTCAGCCAACTGAAGTTGGGGGACAAAATTCACGTAAGCGATGTAGATTTCAAAGAGGCGCGTTGCCTCAACGATATTCACCAGCTCATAGCCGCAGTGATAGCGCCGAAGGCTGTCAAAGCCGGTGAGGAAAAACCTGAGGTCGAACCCGCCGAAGGCGCCGAAACAGAAACAGCTGAAGAAAAAGAGGAATGAGATTACACGTTTTCGGACTTGGCAATCCGGGAAAGAAGTATGAAATGACGAGGCATAACGCAGGAATGATCGTTCTGGACGGACTTGCCCGCAATTGCGGAGGGAAGTGGATAAAGCGGAAAGACTATGACAGTTTTCTGACAAAAATCGACGGAACGGAACTCGAGCTTGTCAAACCGAAAAGGTTTATGAACAACAGCGGAGATGTGCTTGCAATAATGGGTCTTACGGACGAGGAAATCGGGGAATCTCTTTTCGTAGCGGACGATTTTGAACTGAAACTCGGCGCTTTGAGATTCAGAAGAGCGGGCAGCAGCGGGGGGCACAAAGGTTTTTCTTCCGTTGAAAGTTACACCGGGAAAAAGTTTCAGAGGCTGAAAATCGGTATAGGACCTCTCCCGGAAGGCGAAGATCCTGCTGAATTTGTCTTGAGCTCATTCGAAGCATCGCAGGAGGATCAGCTTTCAGAGGTGCTCGAAAAATCTTTCGAGGCTATCATAGACTGGGCCTTAAAAGGTATAGATTACGCAATGAATAAATACAACAGACAATACTGCTCAAAGGAGGAAGACCGAAGATGAATAAATACGAAAATCTTCTGATTCTCGACGCGAGGACCGGCGAAGAAAAATTGAGAGAAATCCTTGCCGAGATATCAGAATACATAGCTGCTAACAAAGGCGAAGTCGTTTCGCAGAAGGAAGCCGGAAAAAAGGACCTCATAATGAAAAATAACAGAAAGGTCCCCGGAAATTATGTATTCAATTATTTCAAATCTTCTCCGGGATTTATTGAGGGATATAAAAAGTTTCTGAACATGCGTCCGGAAATACTGAGACATTTCGTAATACGAATGAAAGACGAGGAAGAGGAGAAAGGCAATGCCTGACGGAAAAATAAGGGTGCCGAATATCAATTTTCTTATACTTTCAGGACGGGTAGCTTCTGATCCCGAAGTGAAGTTCACTCAAAGCGGGAAACAATTCGCTTCATTCTCCATTGCGGTAAGCACGCCGAAAAGGGCGAAATCCGGAGAAGGATGGGCGGAGCCGGACACTTTTTTCATAAAAGTAACGGCGTTTGATTTCCTCGCCGATAAAGTTCAAGCGAACCTGCAAAAGGGTTCACCGGTTGTCGTCGAAGGCAGACTGAGGGGTTATAAGTACAGCACACCCGAAAAAGAAAACATAAAAGCTTTTGACGTCACTGCCAGCAGAATATATCCTCTTCTTTTTGCCGCTTCATCAATTGAGACACAGCCGCAGGAAGCCTCGGATTATTCTTACAATGGGACGGCTCAAAACGAAGACGACGATATACCGTTTTAACATGAGGAGGTTGAGTGTATGAAAGTTTGCCTATTGTGTAAAGAAAAGATCGACACCATAGACTATAAAGACGTCGAAAAACTGGAAAATTTCATAATGGAGAGCGGAAAAATCCTTCCGAGAAGGATAACCGGCTTGTGCTCTCTTCATCAGAGAAAAGTAAGTAAAGCCGTGAAAACGTGCAAAAATTCTGGTCTGATGCCGAGTGTCATCGAGTATTACAGGTGAGGAGGATAAGTGAAAGTCGTTTTGACAGACATAGTGGATAAACTCGGCAAAACCGGCGACACGGTAAACGTCAAAAAAGGTTATGCGAGAAATTACCTTTTGCCGAAAAAACTTGCCGTCTTGGCAACGCCCGGCGCTTTGAAAATGGTCGAGAGTATAAGACAACAGAGACTGAAGAAGGCCATGAAAGGAAAAAGCGAAGCCGAAGAGATAGCCCGTTTGATAGAAGGTAAAAGCATAACCATAAAAGCCAAGGCATCACCGATGGAGAAGCTTTACGGGTCCGTCACTGAAAGAGACGTGGCGAAGCTTCTCGAAGAACAGCACGGAATTGTTATTGACCGTCACAACGTGTTCATGAACGAGCACATAAAAAAACTCGGCAGTCATTCGGTTAAGATAGTACTTCATGCCGAGACAGAAGTAAATCTGCCGGTTTGGGTCATAAGGCAGGAAGGGGTAAATTGAACCTCATTGCTCTGGATATAGGAAACAGCAATCATAAACTCGCCCTGCTCACCGGAACGCCTCCGAGAGTCAAGCTCTGCAGAAATTTCACGGAAATCCCAAAGAGTATACCTCCTCTTCCGCAGGGATTTGACAGCATAGCGATAGCGTCAGTCGTTCCGGACAAGACTTTTCAATGGATAAGGCTGTTGTCGGAATTTATTAAGACGGACAACATCAAGGTACTGGACAGAAAAATAATAAGAAACGTTCCGATTGAAGGACCGGATTCTGAAAAAGTCGGACTTGACAGAATTCTAGGTATAATCGGAGCCATGGTGAGAAAACAGCCGCCTTTCGTCCTCATAGACGGAGGCAGCGCCATGACTTTCAATTTTGTAGACAGAGACGGTGTTTTCAAAGGCGGTTTCATCATGCCCGGGATACAAATGATGGCTGAATCTCTTTCGGCTTGTCCGGGCATCGGAAGAATTGATTACAAGAAACTGGAAATCAAGCTTCCATCAGGTTCCACCACGAATCAATCGGTGTCAAACGGGATATATTTTTCCGTAAAAGGCGCGATAGATTTGGCACTGGATAAAATCGCCGCCGACACCGGATCGGCCCCGAACGTCATAATAACAGGCGGCGCGGGCGAAACAATCAAAAACTGGATCGAAAAAGGAGAATACTTCCCATATCTTGTTATGGAAGGCATTGCCGTTGCTTCGACCTGAACGTGTTTTCTTCGCTGCTGATCAGCATTCAATGAAAAAAGAGATCGAGAAGTTTTGTCCGAAACTTTACTCAGATGATTTCGTCGCCCTGTACGGATCACTGGGAGCGGGGAAGACTTTCACCGTACAGACTATATGCCGTTTTTTTAACGTCACAGAACGAGTCACCAGTCCTTCTTTCAATTTTGTAAATTTTTACGAAGGTGATATAGGGATATACCACGTTGACCTGTACAGGTTGAAAAACTACGGAGAATTGTCTTTTTTGGCTTGGGACGACATAATCGGGTCAGATGCTCTCAAACTCGTCGAATGGGCGGACAGACTTGAAACGGATTATCTTCCGTATCCGAGATGGGATATCTTTCTAAGGATCGCTAAAGGCGGCGGAAGAGAAGCCGCGATAAGACGTGTAATGGAAAAGTAAAATGTTATTCCTGGGAGTGGACACATCATATTCAGGCGTTTCACTTTTTCTCAAAACACCTGCCGGAAGAAAATTTGAGATTTCGTGTTTTACCCGCAAACCGGGAGGAGAAGACATTGTGGCTGTTTTCAAACGGGCTCTCGAAGCTCTGTCATTAAAATCTACAGAAGTGGGAAAAACCGCCTTGGTCACCGGACCGGGATCGTTTACGGGGTTGAGAATAGGAATGGCTTTCGCGAAAGGTCTGGTGGAGGCAACCCGCTCGGAATTGAAGGGAGTGAACGCGCTTTACGCTATGGCGTGGAAATACAGAAATTTGTCTGAATACATATTGTCGGTGAGAGATGCCAGAAACAATGATTATTATTGCGGTCTTTTCAAATCCGAAAAAAACGGATTGAAACCTGTGTTCATGACCAAAACAGTAAAATTAGATTCAATAGAGCTTGGATCCCGGATACGGGAAACTTTAATAGTCGGTGAAGGTCGTAAACGAGTTGGCGAAATTTTATCGAAAAAGGGCGTAAGTTGCGATATGTGCGGAATCAGGACTAACGAGCCTGTTTCTTCCTGTCTGGCTGAGCTCTGGGACGATCCTCATTCAAAAATACTGGACCTTTCGACAGCTGTTCCTGAATATTTCAAACTGTCTCCTGCGGGAATTTGATCTACTTCTGCTTGATGTAGTCCCGTATCTTTCGTTGAGCGTACCTGAAACTGAAAACTCCGGTCATATTATTCACGAAAACGTACAGAAAAATTAAAACGATTTTCAGCGCAAGTGAATCGAAAATAATCAATCGGTTCCACATCAGGCAAAAAGCTATCCAGGGAAGAAAAGACAGGAGGTTAAATTTGATTCTGTAGGGTATTTTATGAAGTTTTTGGGACAAAAGCAGGTTTATAAAAAACATAACCGAAAAAGACAGCATGGTCGCGAAAGCCGCGCCCAGGAGCTGATATCGGGGTATGAGAAAAATGTCCAGAACAATGTTCACCGCTATCCCCGTCAACGCGGTATAAGTGAGATAAATAGTCTTGTTTTTGATGTATATTCCCAAAAGAAAGTACTGAAGGTTAAACACAATATTGCTGACGACAAGAAAAGGCACTATCTGGATGGCTCCCAGATATTTTTCCGATGATATAAGAAGTATAAACTGCCTGGAAAACAGAGTTATGACGAGCATTGTGCCGATCGCGAAAAAATTAAAAAGGTCGAATACCCTGGCAAAATTATACCCGGAATTTTCGTCTGAATATGTCGTGTAAAAGTACGGACCCCATGCGTTTCTGAAACCGGCGGAGACCGCTGAAATAACAGCTGATATCTTTGCTCCAATCGAATACACAGCTACCGCTTCGTAACCGATGAACAACCTTATTAGAAATCTGTCCACGAAAGTGAGTACGAGAAGCGTGCTCGTATACGGTATCAAAGGGAGAGAAAACCTGATTACTTTTCTCGCCCAGTCTTTGTCGAAGACCAACGACAGACGTTTTATTAAAAGAAACATCAGAAGGAAGACTATTAGAAGGGAGCCGCCGGTTATTCCGGACATGAATCCGGCCACGGCGCTTGACAGGAAAGATGACATAATGATGACAAGCAACAGCGAGGCCAAAGGCGACAAATTGTAAAATATTATGTAGACGTTTGGTTTGAGGTCCCACTTGAAAAAAAGAGCCAGAAATTTTTCCTGTGTACTTACAAAACAGAAAACAAAAATAAGAATAAACACTGCAGAATTCTGAATTTTCGGGAAAAGAACATGCCTCAGTGGAAAGGAAAGCGTTCCTGATAAAAAGAAAGTCACAGTAGAGAAAAACAAAAGAGTAAAAAAGCAGGTCGCGAACACCGTATTTTTTTGCCCGGCAAACTGTTTGTCTGTGTAAAAGCGTCCAAGAGCGCTGGAAATCTGTATGCCGCTCAAAGCAGTCGAAAGGAGAGCCGTAAAAGTGAGTACGTACGATATCATGCCGAAATCTTCGACCGAAAATACGTTTGTATATGTTTTGGTCGCAATGATATTGATGAGCTGGTAAAATACTGCGCCGGCAGAATATATGAATATATGTTTAAGAAGCGTTTTCAGATTCATCGGCATCAATTATAATTGCAAATACAATGAAAGTTGACTTGTTTTCTGATATTTCCGGAGATTTTTACCCTGACGGTATTTTTCATCCGGATCTCATAAAAAAAGCGGCGGAACTGACGGGATATAAAGCCAGCTTTTTCGGAGCCCGAACAGACAAGGTGAATATTCTGTTTTATTCGTTTTCGAAAAAAAATAAAATGGTTCCGGTGCCGTCTCTTCCATATTCCTGTATCGTAAAAATCGAAAAGAAGAACGAAGGTAAAAGTTTCGAAAGACACATGCTTTCCATCGTGGAGGAAATCTCCAAAATCCTGCCGAAAAATTCAGTCATTCTCGCCTCTCCTGAAAACGCTGACGTCAGACCTTTTATCTGGTGCGGATTCAAGGCTGAGGTATTATACACATACGCGGCCTTTCCGGGATGGGACGAGTCCGGAATAGACAGAGAAGAAAGAAAGCAGATAAAAAAAGCTGAAAGCAGAAACTTGACTGTCGGTGAATGCAGTGACTTCGACGCGCTGTCCGACATGCTTTTTAAATCTTACTCGAGACACAAAAGAAAGCCGCCTTACGAAAAAAAATACATCCTGGGTATGATTGAAAAAGCAGACGAACTGAATATTCTCAAAATCAGAACCGCTTTTGATGCCGACGGTTTTCCTGCCGCGTTCAGGGCGACGATAGAAGGAGATCAGACGAGTTTCGACTGGATAGCCGGATCAACGGAAAAAGGGAACGCGGAAGGCGCAAACTCTCTTTTGCTCAAAAGATCAATTTCTGAAGAAACAGGGCGCGGTAAATATTTTGACCTGTGCGGAGCAAACACCCGCAGTGTCTCTTTCTTTAAAGCCGGATTCGGGCTAAAACTGCTGAGGTACGCGAGACTTTGCAGATAATAAAGGTCCTTGACCCAAAAATATCTCTCAGGAACAAGAGCGAGTATTGCAGTTGGATAAAGACCGCTTTGGAAATGTCGGGTCTCGTACATTTTGTCGTAGACAGGCTTCCCTGCGATATAGTGTTCAGAGATAGAAAAGACTCCGGCAGGTTTAACGTGCGATTGGAAATTCATACGGATGATTTGGCTCAACTGTCAGAGGCTTTCGCTGAAAAGAGAGCTGCAAACGAATTCTTTTTGGAGGATTTTGCCTGGACCGTTTATTCGAAAACCGCAGAAAAATTTTCAGACAGAGCTTGTTTTGTTTCACGCTGGCCTAATGGAGCGCCTTACGCGGTTTCTCCGACTCACGACGTCGACAGGACCAGATTTTTTTCACCGACGAATTTTACACGCAATCTTCTGAAAAAAAACCACTCGTATTCTTTTCGTGAATCTTTGAAATTTCTTTTCAACCCGAAAGAGGATCCTTATTATTGCATTGAAAAACTCAGGGATTTCGAGGGGAAGATAGGCGTAAAATCGACGTTTTTTTTTCTCGCTGTAAAAAGAGACGCTCACGGCAGAAGATACGACGCAGAGAAAATGAAGACGGTACTTAAAGATTTAGCTGTCGGAGGGTGGGAAATAGCTCTTCATGCGAGCATTCAATCGAAAAAGAATCCCGGAAGGCTGAAGAAAGAGAAAAGTAAAATCGAAAGGGCTTCGGAAAAGAATGTCACAGGTCTGAGATATCATTACCTGCTTGAAAGCGAAGAAGCTCTTTACGATGCGGAGCTTGCCGGGTTCGCTTACGACTCGTCTGTCGCCCATCCCAGAAAATGGGAGTTTGTCAGGCCTTCCTGCTCTTATTACGCACCCTGGCACAAAGAAATTTCAAGAAGACTGAAAATCACGGAATTCCCGATTACTTTAACCGACATGGCTTTAATTGCGGGTCAGGAATATTCTCCTGATTATGCAGATTCCATAAAAAAAAGAAAAGGCATCCTCAACCTGTTGTGGCATCAGAGGATGTTTTCGGAAATGTTTGACGGCCGTTTCAGCGAAATTTACGAGAGCATCCTCACTGAAGCGAAGAAAGAAAGCGCATGGATAGCCCCTCTTTCAGAAATAGAGGAATATATTGACGCAAAAAAAAGACTTAGGCCGGTCAATGGTAAAAATATTCTCAGAGCGGGTTCCGATCTTAAAAACGCTGTTTTATCCTTTATGGATAAAAGATGTTTCCCGGAAATCCGAGGAAATGGAAAGATTGAAAAGATCGGTCCTTCAGAATTCAAAGTTTCGCTTTTTTGCGGTGACGAGGTGGTTTTAAATTAAAAAAACTGAAAGAACCGAAATTTTAATGCTCGTGTTTTCAGAAGCGACTTCCGACAGAAGGATTTTAAAGGAAGCGAAAGCTCTTTGTGAAATCGGATTCGGCGTCACCGTTCTCTATCCTTCCGAAAAAAACAAAAAAAAGACGAAAATCGGAAAAGTGATTTTCGTGCCGGTTAAAACAGGCCCGTGGACAAGAACCCCGCTGCGGTTTGCCGTTTTCTGGCTGTGCGCGATCTTTGCCGGAAATCACCCATATCCCGCCGCTGTTCATTGTCACGACGCCAACACATTGCCGGCAGGCTATTGCCTGTCGAGAATCAACCGGTGTAAATTTATTTACGACAGCCACGAATTCGCGACTGGAGTGAAAGAACTCAGGAACAAACGCTTCAAAAGGTGTCTGTGGGCTATGACAGAAATTTATTTTGCGGGAAAAGCCGACGCTGTGATAACCGTAAACAGGCACCTGTCGAGAATGCTCAGAAGGTACAGAAAACTGCAGTTCGATCCTGCCGTAGTCATGAATGCGAGCGACTTGATAGGCTCTGTAAAATACGATAAAAAAAAGGCTGGCAAAAAGAGGATCGTTTATCACAGCGCGCTTGTGCCCGGCAGAGGGTTTGAGAAAATCCTTGAAGCTGTCAGCCGTTTGGATGGAGTTCAATTGACAGTCTTCGGCAGCGGGAACAGCGAAAGCGAATTCAAAAAAATTGCCGGAAAAACCGGAGCTGACGTAGTCTTTGCCGGATGGGCGGAGGGGGAAAAACTTGCCGAGGGACTCGCCGAGGCTGATGCAGGACTGTCGCTTATATCCGGTAATTGCATCAACAACAGACTTTCTTCAGCAAACAAAATATTCGATTACGCTTGCCTGAGCATACCGCAGGTCGGATCGAGCCACCCTGTCATGCGCGACTTGATAGAAAAAAAGGGCATCGGTCTTTGCGCTGACGAGAGAGATACGGAAAGCATAGTTACGGCTGTAAATAAAATCCTGTTCGACGAAAAAACAAGAGGCGCGATACTTGAAAACCTGATGCTAAAAAAAAGCGAATATTCCTGGGAAAGTGAGAAAAAGAGACTTCAAGAGTTGTACGTTTCGTTTTTCCGGCAGGGGGAGACTGATGACAGAATATAACTTTTGCCCAGCATGTTCGAATGCCGGCCTCGGCCGCTATCGTAATAAAAAGAAAAAAATACTATGGTGACGTTCTGGTCGCCGTGTTTTTGGCCTCAGTCATACAAGGTGAAATCAGTCCCGGAGACGACGCTCAGGACGCCGCGTTTTTCACCTTCGACGATATGCCAAAAATTCCTTTCAGGTGCAACAGAGATGCAATTGACGAGTTTGTCGGAAAAAACAGAAAATGAAAACTCTTGATCCGGGCGACAGCGAACTTGGCATTATAATAACCGGAAAAGCCGCCGAGACAATAGATATTTGGAGAGCCGATTTCGACCGCTTTTTCGGCATCCTGCCTCCGCACATAACCATATCGGACATTCCGTTTATCGATAGAGAAGGGTGGTTCAAAAAAAGAGACAGGATAAAAGAAGCCGTCCGGATTTTTGAACCGTTTAAGGTTATATTGGGCAAAACCGGATCTTTTTCAAACGGATTGAAAATACTTTGGCTCGAACCGCACGACGCGGGAGTCATTGACTTGATGAGAAAAAAGCTGAGTCTTGAATGCCCGTTTTATTTCAACACTTCTTTCGATTTTAAAAAGCACGTAACCATAGGGTATTTCGAAGATGATGATAAATTTATAAGAGCTAAAAGTTATGTTGACGACGGCTTGAGTGAGATTGAATTCACGGTTGACAGAATTTCATACATGATTATAGAAAATGACGGAAAATTCAAAGAGCTGGACTTTATAAAGCTCTGAACTGAAAATTTTGAGAAAAAAAAAGGCGGAACTGTTCCGCCTTATAAAAAAAAATGAGAAAAACAAGAATCTGTACTTTATAAAACTCATAGAAGAATAATAGAAAAAGAATAGGAATCAAAAAAAAAGGCGGAACATGTTCCGCCTTTTTGACAAATATATTGTCGGAAACTTACATCTCCATGTCTATTTTCCAAGCGCCGTTTTCTTTAATGAGCGTTATCTCATCTTCTTCGTCGCCTGTTTTAACTTTGACAGTGGCTTTTTCACCGTCTATAGTCTCTGATAAAACCGTGTATTCGATGTCCTTGAAAGGATTTTCATCGGGTGACATGGACAGGATTTTGGCAAGTCTCTGGCTGGGATTCATGGCTTTGAATTCGTCCAAAGAAACGCCGAGTTCTTTTTCGAATTCGGCTTTCATGTCGGGATCTGATTCGGCTATGGAAAAGATCATGTCAAAAGCTTCGGAAGCTTTGTTGATTGATTTTTCAGACATGAAACCGACGGCTTTTTCATATTCTCCGGCTTTCATTGCGGCGGCGAATTGATTGACTACATCTGAAGGTCCCGAGCTCTTTTTGAAGCAACCGAAAGCAGCTATCAGAGCCAAACCTAATACAACGCTAATCGCTATCTTTCTCGTCATAGATTTCCTCCTTTTGTTTTGAAAAACAACGAGAAAGTTTATAACAGCATTTAAAAGCTTTGTCAACAACAAAAAAATAAGAAATGAAAGTTGTAAAACAGGTAATTAAATGGTAAATTTACTTTTTAGCGAAAATACTGAGTCAATAAAAATTCAAGAAAACTTGAATTAAGCGGTCTACGCTTTTTTTTTAGTCGAGGAGGTCATGTGATCAATGCCGGGGACGAAATAATTGACACTATAAAAGAGATTTCAATGGACAAAGATCTGGATGAGTCCGTTCTGCAAAAAGCCCTCGAAGACACGCTCGTTTCAGCTTTCAAAAAGCTTCACGGCAGAGTTGACGGTATAGAAGTCAATATAAACGAAAAAGGCGGAATTGAAGCTTTCATAGAACTTGAAGTAGTCGAGAATGTCGAAGAGCCCGACCTCGAGATTTCCCTTGCTGAAGCCGGGGAAATTGTGCCGACTGCCGTTTTGGGTGACAAAGTCAAAAAAGCCCTCAGCCTCAAAGAACTTAGCAAGGGGAACATTCTGAATATCAGGACCCTGCTCGGTCAAAAAATCAAGGAAGCCGAGAAAGAAAGAGTTTTGAGTGAGTTCAAGGTAAAGATAGGGGAAATAGTCAGCGGTCAGGTTCAGCAGGTCGGAAAGAATTCGATTATTGTCGACCTCGGAAAATCCGAAGGGATGCTGTCGGGAAAAGATCAGATACTCAAAGAAAGATGGCATCAGGGCCAGAGAATAAAAGCACTCATCATGGACATCCAGGAAAAACAAAAAAGCCCGTACGTCGTTCTTTCCAGGACAAGCAACGATTTTCTTATCAAACTTTTCATAAACGAAGTTCCGGAAATATACGAAGGTATAATCAAGATAATGTCGGTCGCCAGAGATCCTGGCGAAAGAGCCAAAATCTCGGTGTCTTCGAAAGATGAAAGGATAGATCCCGTAGGTGCGTGCGTCGGGATGAAAGGATCGAGAGTCCAATCAATAGTCAAGGAACTGAGCGGAGAAAAAATCGACATAGTATTGTGGTCTTCCGAACCGGAAGTTTTCATAAGCAGAGCACTTGCTCCGGCAACAATAGAAAAGATTAAACTTGACGAACAGGAGAAAAAAGCTTTCGTCGTCGTGGCGGACGATCAGTATCTTCTCGCGATAGGGAAAAACGGGCAGAACGCAAGACTGGCGAGCAAGCTCACCGGATGGAAAATAGACATTTCAAACATTACTTCGGTTAAAGAGACGAGAAGAAGCGATTTTTTGAAAAAAACCACTCCCGACAAACTGACGACACTTACAAAAAAAGTGATTAAAGCCCTGTCAAAAAATTACGAGGACCTGCTCGCGCTCAACACCGCAACGGACGAAGAAATACTGGAACTCAAGGGTGTAGAGGAAAAAGACATCCCCGCAATACGAAAGGCTATCGACGAAATAAGCGAAATATCGGAGATGTAAAAAGTGAGAATAATATTTAGGGGGATAGATGGCGAATAAGAGAATTTATCAGGCCGCCAAAGAATTCGGATTGACTTCGATAGCTTTGGTCAATCTTCTGCAGGGCTTGGGTTACGAAGTCAAGAATCACATGAGCGCGATGCTTCCGGAAATGGAAGAAGCGGTCAAGAAGAGATTTGATCAGGAAAGGGAATCGGCGAGGCTCGAAGAAGAGAAAAAGAAAAAAATGAGTGAATCCGACACCGGAGCTGAAAAGAAAAAAGATGGAAAAAAGTCAAAAAGACGCAAGAAATTTGTTGATAAAGTCGTAGTGGACTCAAAACTGACACAAACCCTTCACCAGATACGCAGCGGGGACAAGAGAAGAAAAAAGAAAATTGACGTCAAGTCAGCCCCGGAGCAGGTCGAAGAAGACAAAAAAGTTTTAAAGGTCAGCGAGTTCATGTCAGTCACTGAACTGGCCAAAAGACTCGACACTGAACCGAACAACATAATATCCATCTGTCTTTCTCTGGGACTTGTCGTGTCTGTGAATCAGAGACTGGACAATGATGTTATTTCGGCTGTGGCGGACGAATTCGGCTACGAAGTGGAGCTTCTTCCGGAATGGGGAGAGGACATCCTCGAAAAGGAGACCGACGAAGAGGAAAAACCAGCCGTTCTTAACAAAAGGGCGCCAATCGTTTCAGTGATGGGACATGTCGACCACGGGAAAACGTCCCTTTTGGACTACATACGAAGAAGCAGGGTCGCCGAACAGGAAGTAGGCTCGATAACTCAGCACATCAGCGCTTACGAAGTGGAGCACAACAAAGAAAAAATCACTTTTCTCGACACGCCCGGCCACGAACTTTTTACTGCTATGAGAGCCCGCGGCGCCCAGCTTACGGATATTTGCGTTCTTGTCGTCGCGGTCAATGACGGCGTCAAGCCCCAAACAGTGGAAGCCATAGATCATGTCAAAGCGGCCGGTATTCCGATTATAGTCGCAGCGAACAAGATAGATCTCGGAAGGGGAAACATAGAAAAAGTAAAACAGCAGCTTCTGGAACACAAGATAATGGTTGAAGATTACGGAGGAAAAGTGCAGTTTGTCCCCATTTCGGCCAAATCAGGTGAAGGCATCAACGAACTTCTCGACGCCATCATCATCGAAGCCGAAATGCTCGATCTGAAAACTTCTTTTGACACCAAGGCAAAAGGAACTGTCATAGAGGCTTCGGTTGAAAAAGGAAGAGGCATGATAGCAGACATACTGATAACCGAGGGTGTCGCAAAGACAGGAGATCCATTCATAGCCGGCAGTTCTTCCGGAAGAATAAGAGCCATGTTCAACGAATTCGACGAAAAAATTAACGATGTATCGCCTTCAAAACCTGTGAAGATAATGGGTTTCGATAAACTTCCCGACGTCGGAGACACTTTTCAGGTTGTTCAGGAGGAAAGAAAAGCAAGAGAAATAGCAAGAAAGAGAATTTTGGTCGAAAAAATACAGCAGAGCAGGATGAAAACTTTCACGGCTGAAGCCTTGAAGATAGCTCTCGAAAACGGAGAACAGAACAAGCTCAATCTGATACTCAAATGCGACGTGGGAGGCTCCCTTGAAGCTCTCGCCGACGGTCTCGCGAGACTGCCTCAGAACGAAATAAGCCTCACAATCGTCCACAAAGCAGTGGGACCCGTAAACGAAAATGACGTACTGCTCGCACAGTCTTCCGGTTCGATAATAATAGCATACAATGTCCCTGTGAGAACTGAAGCTGCGAGGCTTGCGACGGCGAGAAACATTGTCATAAAATCCTACAACATAATTTTCGAAGCTATCGAATCCATCAGAAAAGCTATGAGCGGTCTTCTGGAGCCTGAATACGAAGAAAGAGTGATAGGAAAAGCTGAAATAAGAAACGTCTTCGTTATATCAAAATCCGGAGTGATTTGCGGAAGCTATGTGTTCGACGGCGAAATAAAAAGAGGCACTTCGGCGAGACTTAAGAGAAAAGGAGAAGTGATCCATCAGGGCAGAATAAATTCGCTGAAAAGGTTCAAAGACGACGTCAGAAAGGTCGAGACGAACTTCGAATGCGGCATTGGGATTGAAGATCTCGGAGAGGCGCAGGAAGGCGACATAATAGAATGTTACGATAAATTTCTTCTGACAAGGGAATTGTGATGTGGCGGCACAGGGAGTCGAACCCCGGACACGTGGATTATGATTCCACTGCTCTAACCTACTGAGCTATGCCGCCGGAAAAAAATGAATTATCCTAAATATTGAAAGTCAAGTCAAGAGGATGTTGATTTGGACATAAAAAGCGCAAAAACCTCGGGTAAACTTGATCAGGTTTTTTTCTATGCTGTACTCAGGAAACTCAAATACAGACAGGGCGAGGGGCAGAATCCCTGGAAGTCGCTTCAGGCGGTATTGGGCGACGGCACGGGAGAGATAAACGCCGCACCGGTATACGGAAATGACCCGCTTTACTCCTTATTGGAAAAAATCCCGGAAGGCAGCCACATCAGGATAGAAGGATCTCTGAACGAGTATCAGGGAGATATGCAGGTGAGAATAATGACTGTCAGGGCGGCTCAATCGTCCGACGACGATTACGATCCGGTTAAACTTATAAAAGCAACTTCGTTGAACATAGAGGAAATGTTCAATTACGCTGTCGAAAGAGCAGAAACGATTTCGGCCAAAGACATCAGGGAATTGACGTTAAAGCTTGTTCAGGACTACGCTGACGAACTTAAATCTTCACCGGCTTCGGTGGAAATACACCATCCTTATCTTGGAGGCCTGCTCGAACATCTTTGGAGGATGCTCAAGATTCATGAGGGAATGGAAGAACTGTACACTTTCACTGACAGGGACGTTGTAGTGGCCGGTATAATCCTTCACGACATCGGAAAAATAAGCGAATATTCCCTCAAAAGAGGGGGAACTCCGGCCGTGACCGATTCGGGAGAACTTTTCGGCCACATATACATGGGCGCCGCGATGATACAAAATGAAGCGCTGAACAACCAAACGGCAGAACTGTCAGTGCAAATGAAAAATCTTCTGCACGTTGTGCTGTCTCATCACGGAAAAAGGGAATACGGTTCGCCTCAGCCTCCAAAAACTGCGGAAGCCTGGCTTGTCCATCTTATTGATTATCTCGAGTCGAGAATGCAGATAATCAGCGAAGAAATCGAAAAGATAAAACCGGGCAAATGGAGCCAGCAGAAAATATGGCCTCTCGAAAATGTCAGGCTCGCCAACCTCGGGAGAAAAGATGAATGATCCCGCCGTGCTGGTGATGCAGTTGATTGTTCTTCTTTTTTCAGCCGTAGTGCATGAAGTGTTTCACGGACTCGCCGCTCTCTGGAGGGGAGACCCGACGGCAAAACAGTCCGGCAGGCTGACTCTCAACCCTTTGCCTCACATAGACCCTTTCATGAGCATACTGCTTCCTCTTTTTCTCGTGTTCACGAGGTCGCCTTTCATTTTCGCCGCGGCAAAACCGGTTCCTGTGAATCCGATCAACCTGAAAAACCCCGAAAAGGACCTGCCTCTGGTCGCCGCCGCGGGTCCGGCTTCAAATATCGCCATGGCTGTAGTAGCCGGTATATTTTTCAGAGCTCTTTTTTTTGCCGTATCACGATTTCAGTTCCCCGTGGAACAATACGCTAATATTTTCAGGATTTCGTTTCAGCTACTTCAGATTTTCGTACTTATAAATATTATGCTAGCGTTCGTCAACCTTTTGCCTATTCCACCTCTGGACGGTTCTAAAATTTTAGCTTTCTTGCTTAAAGGCAGAACGCGGGAAAAATATCTGTCCATAAACGGATTCGCGGGGATATTTTTACTGATGATTGTTTTTATTGTTTTGAGAAGACCGTTTTTTGTCGCTGTCGAATTTGTTTCGAAGGTTATTCTCGGTATATGAAAATGAAAAAGTTCTTGCTTGTCCTGTCGGCCGTAATCGCTTTTCACTCTTGCGGAAGGAGAGCTCTTCCTACAAGCCCTGACAGGTGGGCTCCGAAAATAGCCGGAGTAACAGCTGTAGACAGGAACCATGTTGACTGTGTTTTTTCGGAAAAAATGTCAAGAGAATCCTTTGTCTCTGCGTCACAGTTCAGGATAACCGATGCAGTGACCGGAGAGACAATTCCCGTTATAGCGGCCGTTCTCGGATCTGACGACATTGTAGCGCATCTGACGACGCATGAAACTGACACCGTCGAATACATTTTGACCTGTGAAAGCATTGCCGATGCTTCCGGCAATTACATAAGACCCGTTGAAAAGACATTTATCGGCTCGTCGGCTCTCGACACGACTCCTCCCGTACTCGTCTCTGTCGAACCGGGGCTCTACGATCTGAACGGATCGCTGGATTCTGCAGTAGTGGCTTTATTTTCAGAACCTGTAGACGCTTCTTCGCCCGAAAATCATCTGTATATAGCAGGGAACTCGGAATTGGGCTTTTTAAGCGAATTCAGCACGGATTACACACAATTTAAAATCACTTTTCCACCCGAGGCGGACACTTTTGAGAGCAGGAAGAGATTGTATTCTGTCATGCTTGCGGGATTTTCCGACATCGCCGGAAACGAAATGGCCGGTTTCGGGAATTTCAGGGTCGTCCGCGGTATAAAAGGTCTTGCGAGAAACATTACTTTATATTTCCCGGATTCATCTTTTGAAGGTTTTTTTGCCGTAACAGGAGATTCTTTTGAATTGATAGACTTTGTCCCGGCAAGCGGAGGAAGGTACAGCGTTCCGTTTCTCGAACAGGGGAATTACAGGGCGATCGCCTTTTCCGCAGATTACGACAGCTTAAAGACGGAGGGATCCGCTCTTTTTACAGCCGATTCGTCACTGCCGGAAACTTTCGTCGAGCTTAACGAAGAAGACATTCCCATGTTAACCTACGATGTGAAAGAATTCATTTTAAGAATAGTGAAATGATCGTTTATTTTGCCGCCGCCTTTTTGTTTTCAATCGCGGCTTCATTGGCGGTTAACCGGAAATTTAATCCGGAATTCGCCGTCAGGGCGATTTTGTATTTTGTTGTCATTTCAACTATAATTTTTTCCGGGAAAATTTTCAAAAAAACCGAAAAGATAAAAATATTTCCCGTTCTTTTCATCGACGCCCGGAACAAGGATCTGTTTTTCGAATATTCTGATTCTTTAATAAAAGCATTCGGTGAAGACAGGATATTTTTTTTTGGCGAAGACACTTTTTTATCTTTCGCTGAATTTAAACAGGAAACGGATTTTTCAGGTGTGATAACTCCAAAATCTCTTTTTGTGTATTCCAAAGCCGAAGGAATTTTCAGAGGAAAGATTTTTGTATTGGCGGATAAGTTCCCTCTGGACGCTTTTTCATCGGATGTCGCTCTTTCGGCAGAATCACTCGTTTTTCTTCTGAAGACTGAAAAGAGGACATTCTTGTCAGTCACAGGCGGTACGGAAAGAATTCTTCCCGGAGACACCGTGAGCGTTGTCGTCACCTTATCCAACGCTGGGCCATTCTGTTCGGAGACTGTTTTTGTTTCAAGAGACGGAATTATAACCGACAGCATAATGACAGAACTTGAGCCATTCGCTTCGAAAAGCTTTGTTTACACTGTTTATGAGAGAGCAAAAGGGAATCACAGAATGGTTTTTGCGACATCCATGGACAGCGGCCATTTCGATTATTGCGCCGGAGAAAACGCAGTTCAGGCCGTTATTTATGCTTCTGAACCGGATCCGGCGGTGGCTTCGGCGAGAAGATTGCTCGCAGGGAATTTTCGGGTGAATTTGTCGGTTTATACGGAAGGTCTCGGTGAAGGTTCGCTTGTTTTTGAAGACGGCCTGGAAAGAGCCGTAAAAACAGAGTTCGAACCTCAAAAGTACTCGCTAGTCCTGTGGATTTCCGGCGAAAACCCGTTCGAAAGCCGCTATAACTGGAGAAACGGCTCGGTTGTCTTTTGGCTCGTAAAAGAAAGACGAACGCCCGGCGGCGCTACACCAGAGATAATTTTTTTAACCGATATGGGAAAAAAACACGAACTTACAGAAAGGCTCGTTTTGTCCGGAGTAACAGCATACGCTTCGATTCACCCGGGTTCAGGCAAAACCGTTCTTATCGGGTCCGGTACTGAAGCCATTCTCTCTGTGGAGAGCAGGAGAGGTTGTTTTTTGTTGACGATGCCGTCTCAATGCCTTGTAAAATGGTATTTTGACGGAGGAGAGGCGAGAGATTTTGCGAAAGAATTTCTCGAAGCAGTAGTCCTTTGGACTCAAAGCAGGCAATTTGAATCGCTGAGGATTTCGTTGCCAAAAAAAGGTTTTTTCACCGACGAAGCGGTTTATTTCTGGATTGATTCCCCGGAAATGCCGGAGGTCAAGATCGACGGCAGAGAAGTATCTCCTGCGGGAAAAGACGGCGAAACTCATCATTATTTTCTGACGGGCGTCAAAGAAGGGACTCACCTTATCGAAGCCGGAATCTTCGATCTTGTGGATTCAGCTGTATTTACGGTCGAAGAAAGATTTGTGCCTGAAAGTCTCGCTGTGCGGTTGATAAACGCGTCCGTTTTGGATCTGGACTCTTTCACAAATTCGCTTCGTCACACTGAAACGGAATCAGTGCAAAAGATTTTTATTCACGACTTTTTTCCCGTGGCTATGCTGATATGCGCAGCGGCGATATTTGCGTGGTTTTTGGCGGAAAGAAAAATCAGGAGATGACAGGATGAAATTCAATTTGACAGCAGAAATGAAACCGACCGGAGGCCAGCCGAAAGCGATAGAAGAAATCACAAATCTTTTTGACAGCGGCAGGAAAGAAGCAGTTCTGCTCGGCGTGACAGGATCCGGCAAAACGTTCGTCCTCGCAAACGTCATAAAAAATATTCAAAGACCTGTCCTCGTTATATCACACAACAAGACACTCGCCGCTCAGATATACGCAGAACTCTCGTGCTTTTTTCCCGACAACGCCGTGGAGTATTTCATAAGCTACTACGATTATTATCAGCCCGAAGCCTATCTTCCCCAGACCGACACATACATAGCCAAAGACGCCAGCGTAAACGAGGCGATAGACCGTTTGCGCCTCAAAGCCACGGCTTCCGTTGTGTCGAGAAGGGACGTGATTGTTGTGGCTTCGGTTTCCTGCATCTACAACATCGGCTCCCCTGAAGTATTCAAAGCGGGGACACTGGTCCTCAAAAAAGGAGAAAAACTGACTCCGCAGAAATTCGCGAGGAAGCTGATAGACATTCATTACTCGAGAAACGAAATTGAAACAGGACCGGGTACGTTCAGAATAAAAGGCGACGTCATGGACGTCTATCCCGCTTATGAAACAAAACAGTTCCTGAGATTTGAATTCTTCGGCGACGGCATAGACAAAATAAACGTCATTTCGTATCCGGATTTCAGGACGGCGGGTGAGACCGATGAAGCGGTGATTTTCCCCGCAAAACAGTATCTTATAGAAAAAGACAGCATACCGAAAGCCATCGAAAGTATAAGGATTGAGCTGGCCGAGAGGAAGGAATATTTCAAGAAATCAGGAAGAGACCTTGAAGCGCAAAGACTCGAGCAGAGGACTTTATCGGACATCGAGATGATAGAGAACTTCGGATACTGCCAGGGTATAGAAAACTATTCGAGGCATCTGTCCGGAAGACCTCTCGGATCCAAACCCTGGTGTCTGATAGATTACTTTCCCGATGATTTTTTGGTAGTAATTGACGAATCGCACGCGACCATTCCCCAGATAAGGGCAATGGAGCATGGAGACAGGTCGAGAAAAGAAACTCTAATCGAATTCGGTTTTCGCCTGCCTTCTGCTCTCGACAACAGGCCTTTGAAGTTCGAAGAATTCAGACAGCTTGCTCAGACGACTCTCTACATGTCGGCCACGCCCGCGCTTTATGAGAGAGAAAGAGCCGGGCCGAAAAACACGATCGAACTGATTGCGCGGCCGACGGGTATCGTCGATCCCGTTATCGAAATATGTCCAACAAAGGGACAGATAGACGTTATACTCGAAAAAGCCAAGGAAACAGTCGGCAGAGGTGAAAGAGTAATAATAACGACGCTGACAAAAAAATCCGCGGAAGAATTCGCCGATTTTCTTAAGGGGGAAGACATGAGAGTGGCTTATCTTCATTCGGAGATAAAATCACTCGACAGGGTTGAGATACTGAGGTCGCTCAGGCTCGGGGATTTCGACGTCATTGTCGGCGTCAACCTCCTTAGAGAAGGTCTCGATCTCCCCGAGGTCGGTCTTGTCATGATACTCGACGCCGACAGGGAAGGTTTTCTCAGGAGCGAAACTTCCCTGGTTCAGACCGCGGGAAGAGCCGCGAGAAATCTTTGCGGCAAGGTAATTCTTTTCGCCGACGAGATAACGGATTCCATGGCGAGAGCACTTGCAGAAACAAAAAGGAGAAGAAAGATACAGGAAGGTTTCAACAGGGAGCACAAGATAATCCCGAAATCCATAGTCAAGACGCGTGAAGAAATACTGGCGGCGACGTCCATTGCCGAGGTCAGAGAGAAAAAACCTGCGGGCGGCTATCCCGAAGAGCCGACCGAAGGCATGAGCAGGATAGATCTAATAGAAAAGATAGAAGGGCTCGTAAAAGAGATGAAAAAAGCGGCGGAAGAATTGGAGTTCGAAAGGGCGGCTGTTTTGAGGGACAGAGTAAAAAAACTCAAGGAAATAATCGCCGGTCGTAGTTAGTTTTTTTTGTTTACAAAATAATACCGAAAATACCCTTCGTGTAGGGAAATTGTATACAATTTCCCCTTCGTGAAGAACAATTGTAGTCAATTGTTCCTTCGTGGTGGATATCTCTTGTTTTGTTGTTATGGTTCCACGAAGCTTTAACAAGAAATTATTTTTTTCATAACTTTTGCGATAATTTTGGGGATAAAAAATCGAATTGAGTTATTAGACCCGATGATGTAATATTTTACGTTGTTTTTTCATATATGATTTCGTTGTTTATATGATTGATTTTCTATTTTAGTCATCGTCAGCGGAGGTTAAATGAGAGAGCCGGTACTTTTTGACATAGGACAAGCAAAACCGGAAAACTACACGCCGGTTCCCGCCGGCAAAGAAACTAAAATTCCTGAAAAATACAGACGCAAAGCCACTCTTGACCTACCGTCCCCCGGAGAGCAGGCAGTGGTAAGACATTTTGTCAATTTGTCGAATTTGAACTATCACGTCGACAAAAACCTTTACCCTCTCGGATCGTGCACCATGAAATACAATCCAAAGATAAACGAAGACGTCGCCTCCTGGCCTCAATTCGCTTCGCTTCACCCCTATGCGCCCCGGAAATGCGCCGGAGGCGCAATCAGAGTGATTGGAGAAACGCAGGATTTTCTCGCGAAACTTACGGGATTCGATTCAGTCACTCTTCAGCCGGTCGCAGGCGCTCAGAGTGAACTTACGGGTATTTTTATCGTACGTGCGTATTTTGCAGACAAAGGAAAGCAGAGAAAGAAGATTATGGTGCCCGATACGGCGCACGGAACCAATCCTGCGACAGCTGCTCTGGCTGGATATGAAGTTGTCACGGTGAAGTCGTCAAGTGAAGGTATATTGTCCCCGGAGGACGTCGCAGAAAAATTCGACGATGATACGGCCGCCGTGATGATAACGAACCCGAACACGCTTGGCCTGTACGAAAAGAACCTCGCCAAAATTTGCAAAATAGTCCACGAAAAAGGCGGGCTCGTCTACATGGATGGCGCAAACCTCAACGCTTTGCTCGGGATAGTAAAACCCGCGAAACTCGGAGTCGACATTCTTCACTTCAACCTCCACAAGACTTTTTCTTCGCCTCATGGAGGCGGCGGACCCGGCGGCGGAGGCATAGCTGTAACAAAAGAACTCGACGCCTTTCTGCCTGTTCCGCGCGTCGAAAAGAAAGGCGAAGAGTGGTCGTTCAATAATGAAGCCGGAAAATCAATCGGTCCCGTTCATTCGTTCTACGGCAATTTCGGCGTCATTCTGAGAGCTTACTGCTATCTTCTGAGGATGGGGATCGACGGACTGAGAGAAGTTTCGGAGGCGGCGATAATAAACGCGAACTATGTCAGGGTGGCTCTTAAAGACAATTACAAACTGCCGTACGATAAGACATGCATGCATGAAGCCGTATTTTCAGGGGAATGGCAGAAAAAACACGGAGTAAAAACTTTAGACATAGCCAAGGCGATTCTCGACAGGGGTTTCCACGCGCCGACGATTTATTTTCCCCTCATAGTCAGCGAGGCGATAATGATAGAGCCGACAGAGACCGAGTCAAAAAAAACGCTGGATCATTTTATTGAAATGATGACTGAGATAGACGGAATTTCCCGCGAGAATCCCGGGACAATAATAGAGAGTCCCGTCAATACGCCTGTCGGAAGACTCGACGAGACAAAAGCGGCGAAAGAATTGAAAGTGAGACATCAAAAATAATGACAAACATACTCGAAACCTTTTCATCGGCCCCGGAAAAGCTAAAACACTGAATTAATGGGGAAAAGGTTTTTCGACAACATTTTCGCGGATCCGCCCGAAGATCTGGCGCTTGGCAAGGAACTCTCTGAAGAGAAAAAGAAAAACATAATCGAAAAACTTTCAAAAGAAATTGTAAGGCGGGAGCTCACTGTTCCCGCCATCGTTTTTTTTGAGAGTGTGAAGCCGCTGTCTTTCATAGGCAGTCAGGCGATGATATTTTTCGACCCCATAGTTCAGATAGTTTTTCCTACAAAAATGTACGCGGAATTGCAGTCATTTTTCGAGGACAGGGAAAACGTCGAGAAGCTAATACAGGGCATTGAAGAAGAAGACGCCAGATATTCAGAAGAAAAAAAACGAAAAAAAGAAGAGAACAAAAATAGCAATTCCAAAAAAGGCTTTTTTCGCAGGTGGAAAAGGAGGTCTGATGAAGCCGAAGGAACAGATAAAGACAATTCTCGCGACTGACTGCGGATC
>JAFGSQ010000069.1 GCA_016934535.1 candidate division WOR-3 bacterium | reverse complement strand
TGCACCGAAATTATTTTCTATTAATTCTTTTACTTGAAAGTCTTCAAGGGGATTAATTGTCATTTCGTTTATAAAACAATTTTCACCTGTAACAAACCTTCTGTAATCTGTTTCTTTTCTTGTCAGCGCTAAAATTACTATTTCTTTTTTTTCCGAAGATTTCACAATCAAATCGAAAACATCGAGCGACGACGTGTCAAAGCTATCATAATCTTCAAGAACGCAAAGAGTTGGCAGTTTACTGCTTTTGATAAAAGAAGCACATGCATTTTTGACTGTTTCTACTTTTTCTCCAGACTCAATTTTATCAAAGATAGAATTTTCCCAATAAATATCTATTACAGATCCTATGATTGAACTGATTCTTGACAATTCTTTTTCGTCGTTTCGAGAATTTTCATCAATGTAACTTTTATAAATTTTGATGTACTGTTCTTTCTTTTCTCTTTCTGAGTCCCTGTCGTCAATTTTAAAAAAATCTTTAAAAAATAATTCCAGAACGCCTAAATTTTTCTTTATCACTTGGTCCGGTTTAAATAAATAAACTTCAACATCGCCTTCGATTTTTTTTACGAAATCAGCTACAAGTCTCGTTTTTCCAACGCCAAATCCTCCTGAAACATAAATAACTCCAGCCCAACCACTTGCAAATATCTTTTCTACATTTTTTTTAATATTATCCAGTTCTATATCTCTTCCAACCAGAGGTTTTGTTGAATCAATGTTCCACCTTTCTTTTTTAATTTTTGAAAATAAAAAAATGTGTGTGTTTGATTCTTTTCCTTTAACTCTCACGTCACCTAAGTCACTGTAATTAAAATATTTATGTGTTTTTTTCATTACTTTTTCTGTGACAATTATCTGCCCGACCATGCCTGTCATGGAAATTCTTTGTGCGAGATTTATTTCATCTCCGAGGCAAGTGTATGTACTTTGAAGTTCAGATCCAACTATTCCTGAAAATGCCGTGCCGTAAGAAATCCCGATCTTCACTTTTTCACCATATAGTTCTATAAGCGACCTGGAAAATAAAACTGCTCTGTTCCAGACGTTGTCAAGCATCACGGGAGCTCCAAAAATTATAAGTGCAGTGTTTCCTTTATCTCCGAAATCCAAACCGCTAAAAAATCCTCCAAATAGATCCGCTTTGTTGAGAATAAATTTAATGAAGTTGTTCAGTTCGTTCTTGTAAGAAAAATCTGAAAAAAGCAGGAATACTGGAAGCACTTCTCTGAATTCTCCCCTGTGATATTTTTCTGATGCCTTTTCGGGAATAAAATCATGTGAGCTATCTATTTTTATCTTCTTTTCTTTTGTAATATTTTCATCTAAAAAACAAAAATTACATTCATCCAATATATAAAAATCTTTATCAATTTCAATTAAATGTACATTTTTGAGATTTAGATACAAGTTTTTTAAAAATAAATATACACGTTTATCGAGAACTATATCTCCTGTTTTGCTTTTTTTCTGTGAATCATAGCAATTTCGAATCGCTTCTCCTGTAAAATAATAAGTCTTGCTTTTTCCTGCATCTAATATTTCCCATTCAATATTCCCGTATGAAAGTCCAATTTTTAAAGTGACGTTATATATACCGAATTTAGTTTCATAATTATTCTTGTTTTTAGAAAAATCTCTGATCCTCAATGCGGCAATACAAGCATTTTCAATGCTTTGATCCCCAAAAAAAATAGCATTACAGGCATCTCCCGCAAAAGAAGACACAAAACCATCCATTTTATATACTGATTCAACGATGTTATCAAACACTTCATCTAAAATATAAGACAGAATTTCAGCTCCTTCGCTGCCTCTTTCCATAAGTTTTTCTGTCATTGAGGTAAAGCCTGTGATGTCTACGGACAAAACAGTACCAGAAAGATTTCCTGAGAAAATTTTTTCAACATATTTTTGTGAAATAAATGGCGGTATTAGGCGTTTCAAATCATTTTAGATTTTGTAATAGCTTTTTTACAGTAGTTGGATTCGGAAAGAAAGGTACTGATTTTTTTTCCGTCATTTCTAAAAAACCAAAATTACGTTTGGTTCTTTTTACATTTTCGTTATATGCAATTGCAGATAGTTTCTCGAGATTTACAGTATCTGATACGTTGTAGGCGATTAGAGTTTTCAACGCTTTTATGTTTTTGTTGTGTTTATAATCTTCCCAAAGCATGACGGCAACATTGCCGTCTATATTCTTCATTCCTTCTCTACTAATTCCTAGCATTTTTTCGCATTTCTTTAAACCGCCTCTGTATCCCAAATTTGACAGGACGTATCTCAAGTCTATTCTGTTTTGAAATATTTTTATTCCAAAATAATTCTCCAGAAAAGGCAAATCGAATTTGTTCCCGTTGTAAGTAACAAATATTCTAGGAATTGTGATGTCCGTGAGAAGTTTATCGAAATTTATACCCTTTACATAGATTCCGAGTTTCCCTTTGTGATATATAGAAACAACTGTCACAGAATCAAACCTTGTCAATCCTGTAGTTTCTATGTCCAGATAAGCCATCTCGTCCTTAAATTCTCTGAAAAACCTCCAGTGTTGATCGCGAGGAATTTTATCAAAAAAATAATCCGTGGCTTTTTCTTCTAATTTTTGATACGAGAGTTCAATCCCTTTTCTAAATTCAAGGAGGTCGTTTTTTGAGGAGTCACAGAGAAATTCTGCCGATAAAGCTTCTTCCCAATTCTTGATTCCGTTGTCCCAGATTTTTTCTTCCCTTTTCAAATTTATCCCGTCGAGATGACAGAAAGAATTTAAAAGCATTTTCAAGTCTCTCTCTCACAAAACTGCACCTGATTTTTGCAGTTTAAAGCACTTTTTTTTATCCAGATTCTGTATAAATATTCCGATAAGTATTATAATCAAACCAACAACAGTTGTCAGTTTAATTTTTTCCTGCCCGATAAAATGAATAAACACAAGTGAAAGAAATGGAGTTAGATAAATTATATTGCTGACCCGTGATGTTTTATCGGAGTTTTTCAATGCGAAAATCCATATAATGAAAGTCAAACTCATCTCAAAAAGACCAATGTAAACAGAAGAATAGAAACCCGTATTTAATGAAACAAATGTTCCGCGCGTTATAAAAAATAAAATCGTTACATAAATAGATCCAAACAAGAAATTAAGGAACATTTTTACAACATCGTCACGTTTGTCTTTAATATTGAAAATCCAAAAAAAAGACCATATCAACGAGCTTAATATTCCCAGACACACTCCGATAAAGTTGTTTTGACCAAGTGACTCTTGTCCGGTTCCAAAAATAAGTATTAGAGCTCCGGTGAAACTTAAAAAAAGAGCAATAAAATCCTTAATCTTCATATTTTGTTTTAAAAAAAATAATGACAGCACAGACAATACTATCGGCCATGTGTAATTCAATCCTTGTGCAACTTGAATTTTTAAAAGCGAATAAGCCTTGAACAAAACTATGTAGTATATAAATGGATTCAATATCCCATATATAGAAGATTTATAAATACTTTTCAAGTTGAAAATCTTTTTTAATTTCCCGGTGACTAAAACAGCTGCAAATAAAACAACCGTCGATGTATTAATTGAAATAAACAGAACTTCATAAAAATCGGTATTTTTAAGAGCAATAGAAAAAGCCGTTGCTACTGTTGACCAGAGTGTCATAGCGATAAAAGCTAAAAATACACTTCTTGTAGTGTGCGTTTTCATAATAAGGATTTTCTGTACGCCACTAAATATCTCTTTTTTTCTTCACCAGGTAAAACGTAATCCAGTTTATTTATTATCTTTAATTTACTTATAGGATATAGTTCGTTCTGATAGTTAAAAAAAATTCCTTTATCCGAAATCAGTTTATAAATATTTCCGCTGGCTTTTTCACCGAAAACGGCCCTGGTAACTAAGAAGTCTGAAAATATTTTTTTTTCGAATGAATCACGACAAATTATATCAACATTCTTTAATCCAAGTTTTTTTATTACCTGAGCGAGAAAATTACACTTTTTTATTTTTCTTTCGACAAGTCTGACTTTTAATTCATCTATAACCACGGCCAGAACCAGGCCAGGAAAACCCCCTCCCGATCCGACATCGTCTATTACATCAATATTGTAATGTTTCACGTGAAACATCATCATTAAACTATCGAGGATATGTCTGTTCCAAATCTTTTTTTCATCTTTTCTCGATATTATCTGATGTGTTGAAAGCGTTTCTATTAATAATTTCTCAAACAAAAGCAGTTTATCAATTTTTTCCAAATTTACATTAAATTGATCTATAAATGTTTCACGTGAAACATTTACCAATTTAAAACCCATCCAATATTTATTCTTCCGTCGCCATTTTCCTGGTGTTCGTAATAAGCATACATCTTGGCGCCAACATAAGCGTCAACCGCAGAAACAGCAATAACAAAGGCATCCCACCACAACATATTGTTTCTCATGTCGTAAAAACCTCTATATCTTAGACTGTCTTCAATGTTTCCTGTTCTCTCAAATTCATTCAAATAATGTTTGTATTTGAAATGATTATAGACGGTGGAAGATAACATTAAACCTTCTATCGTTCCTATTATTATTCCTCTCGTTGTTCTACCTGTATAAAACTGCCCTCCTCCAGGAATTAAAACTGAAGAGAATATTGCTCTGGCAGGAGAAGGCTGAAAATCTCCCGTTACGTTTACTATCAATAAAAAAACGATTAAATTCATTTAAACAGCTTCATCCTTTCAACTTCTTCGTCAGATAATTGACGGCTTAATATCTCGCCTACCGGCGCTGGAATCGTGAAGTTGCCGTTCCTATTTTTTGAAAAAAAACAAATAAGATCTGCCGCAGTCTGTAAGTCATCGCTTTTGAAGGGAAACAGAATTAACGCGGAAGGAGCTTTTATTTTATTCTGTTCTAAAAACAAGTCATTTTTTCTTTTCATTTTAAAGAGTTTATCGTTTTCATTTTTATTTCTTCCCAAGATTATTTTCGTTCCTGAGCGCGATACAAAATGTCTTCCTACTCTGACAAGTTCAATGTTGAATTTATCGAATTCGTTTCTTTGTATAAGTTTTAACGTCCTGGATGATATGTTTTTATCAGTCAAAAGACATCCCCCTGCCGGGTTCTCATATTCGTCTATTCCATATTGCTTTGCCAGTTCCAGTTGTTCTGCTCTACCTCTTCCTGAAATAGATAACATTTTTTCTCTTTTAATCCACCCCAGCTTTTCAGGTGTAGTCTTTTCAAGTAATTTGCCTGAAAGAGGTCTTACTGTCAATTCTCCATATCCGCTCAGTCTGTCTACCGATCTCAATCCGTCTTTTCTTTGAGACATCGGCCTTTGACCCAAAACTTCTCCTGTTACAATGAAGGCCGCTTTTTTATGTTCCAGTAAAATTCCCGTTTGTTTTATCATGAACGCATGGCAGTCTATACAAGGATTCAGATTTTTCCCTGTTCCGTATTCAGGGTTTTTTATTATTTCTAAATAATTTCTATCTGTTTCTATCAGGTTCAATTTCAATCCGTATTTCTCGGCGAAATATTGAGGTCTTTCTGACCTATTGAATGGAGTTTTTATAAATATGTGTTCAGGCTCTAATCCTGAACTTTTTACCCAGAAGGAAGCTAACAGAGAATCGAGTCCGCCTGAGAAAAGAACCAGGACTTTCATTTTTCCAAAAGCGTAAAAACAACTCTTCTCGTCGCAACTCTTCCTTCCCTGGTAGTCGTGTCTCCTTTTGGAAACTGTGATCCGTAAATTTCAAGTGTTATTTGAGCTGATACTGTTCCGCAGCTGTCATTCAGAAATTGAACTATGTCGAGTCCTCTTTTTGCTGCAACTTCCCATGGGGTTTTTATTGCGTAAATCTCTCCCTCTCCGGGAATATAACTGTCTACGTATACAGAAAAAACAACTTTTACGTTTCCGCTTCTGTTAATAATGTCGCCGATTCTTTGTAAAAGCTCTTTTCCTCCTTGCTTCCACACTGTAATAGATTCCGGATCAAAAAAATTATCCAGGGGTATTTCAACCGACGCTCCTATAAAAACTTGAGAATCGACTTCCATAATTATATTGTTTACCTGCAATTCCAGCGAATCAACAATTTCCTTGCCGTATGGAGTCAACGGAGTGCTCGTTTTTGACATCAACGTGTCGTTGACTTTAAATCCTTCAACAGAAGCCATTCTAGTCAGAAGCGCGTTTCTTTCATGTTCTACACTTATTAATTTATCTTCAATCATCTTATACTTTGTAAAATAAAGATAAACTGAATACGCTGCGAAAAGAGTCATGACAATGACAAACAGCGACAATAATAATTTCAAGTCGCTCCTCCTTAAAAAATCAAAATCGGTTTCGTCGTGTCATCCTTGAATTCCGGATCCTCCGGCATCCCAAGATAATCTCTGTGCAGAGGGCACACTTCTGTCGGTTCAGTTCCAATTATAAATATTTCGCTGTATGTATTTTCGCAGTTAGATGAAGCTATTTTTCCGCTTTCTGTACATACAGTTAATGACACAATATTTTCCGGTGCGATAAAATCATTAGAAGGTATTTTTAAAATTCTGCTCGCTTCTACAATAAAAGAAGCCCATATTGGAGCCGCTACAAGACCTCCGGAAGCTGATCTGAATATTGTCCTCAAGCTGTCGTATCCTACCCAAACACCGCATGAAATATCCGGAGTATAACCGACCATCCAGCAGTTTGTGTAGTCGTCAGTAGTCCCTGTTTTTCCCGCTGATGGTCTTGTCAATCCTGCATTTCTCGCCGCCGAAGTAGCTGTTCCTGATCTAACAACTGATCTCATGGCGCTTTGCATAAGGTAAGCTGTTGTTTTTGATATGACTCTTGTAGGTTTAGGTGTATACTCAAAAATAATGTTTCTTGTATCTCCGCTTCTTTCTTCTATCTTTCTAATCATATATGGATCTGCTCTCATTCCTCCGGATGCAAATACACTAAAAGCAGACGTCATTTCCATTAGTGTCAGATCGCAAGTTCCAAGAGCCAGTGATAATACCGGTTTCAACTGGCTTTTTATTCCGAGCAGTCTTGCATATGAAATAACCGTCGAAGCTCCTACGTGCCTTAAAAGCTTAACAGCTATGACGTTTCTCGATTTTGCCAATGCGGTCCTCAGAGTCATGAATCCTTCATATTTCAAGTCGTAATTCTGCGGTCTATATTGCTTTCCGCCGCCTAAATCTATTGCAAGCGGAGCGTCGAGCATCACGTCTCCTAAAGTAAATCCATTGTCAATGGCAGCCAGGTAAACAAAAGGTTTGAAAGAAGATCCGACTTGCCTTCTCGCCTGTGTCGCTCTGTTAAATTCGCTCTCTTCGAAATCTCTTCCTCCGACTATAGCCAGCACTTCTCCGGTTCCTGCCTGTATACAAACAAGCGCTCCCTGAATATATTTCGTTTTACCCGTTTCATCAATTGAGTTTTCGTCTAGTCTTTTCGGTCTTAAACTGTATGTTTTTTCAAGATTGTCTAAATTTATTTCCAATATACTTTCTGCAGCTATTTGAACGTCCAAGTCCAGAGTCGTATAAACATCCAGTCCGCCGTTTTTTTGATAAATTCTCTCGATTCCGTAGTGAGATATCAGCCACTTTCTGACTTCTTCAACAAAGTACTGTGCCTTTCCACCAAGCAGGTATCCTTCATTTACTAAAAGAGATTCTCTTTTTGCAGCATTATATGTTTCTTCGTCAATCTGTCCTAAATCTTTCATCATCTTTAATATTAAATTTCTTCTTTCAAGGGACGCGTTATAATTCCTGATAGGATTATAATAATTATGTTGTCTTGGAATACCTGCTATCAATGCGCATTCCGCAAGAGTTAGTTCAGATAAATCTTTATTGAAATATCTTTTTGCCGCCGCTTTTACTCCGTAAGCACCTTGTCCAAAATATATTTCATTGAGATACAATTCAAGTATTTCATTTTTTGAAAAATTCCTCTCTATTTCCCTGGCCAAAAAAAATTCTTTAAGTTTTCTCTGCATGGATTTTTCAAAACCTAAAAATCTGTTTCTCGCAAGCTGTTGAGTTATAGTGCTCGCACCCGATACGTTTTCCGAGCTTACTATGTCTTTAATGAAAGCTCGCGCTATATCAAACCATGAAATCCCTTTGTGTTCGTAAAATCTTCTGTCTTCTACTGTAATTATTGCTTTTACGAGATATTCAGGTATTGATTCCAAAGGAACCGGGTCTCTCCACTGTGTCGAAAATTCGGCAATTAATTTATTATTTCTGTCGTATATCCTTGTAACACCTGAAGCAGGATTTTCCAGTGTGTTAACAAGAGGTAGCTGATCTTTTATGCTGTCTTCAAGGAATCTAAATCTAAGAACCGATCCTAAAACTGTACCTGCGATGCAAAAAATTATTGGGATCAATAAAAATTTAAAAAATAAAAAACCTTTTTCTTTCATGTCAGTCTTTAGAATGTAAAGGCATCAAAATATAAACAACTTTCTCACCAGGATCTTCTTCAGCAGGTACGATTTCAATAGCTTTATCAGTCTCATTTATCAAAAACAAAACATCTTCACTTTCAATATTTTTCAATATATCAGTAATGTAGTGATAATTAATCGGAATTTTAATTTTTTCATTCCCTTTTGAATTCCTCATATATTCTATTGTTTCTTTTGCTTCTCCGCTTTCTGTTGAAGATGAAGAAATTTCAAGTTTATTATCTTTGTCAAAAAACAATTTTATCCTGAAAGATAGAGAATCTGAAAAAATTGAAATTCTCGCTATTACTTCATAAATAGTTTTTTTATTTACCTGAAATTTATGTTTTGAAGAATCAAATATTATTTTACTGTAATCTGGAAAATTAAAATTTATTAGTCTGCTTGTCAGTAAAAGGTTCTTTTCAGGTATATGAAAACTGATTCTTTCCTGCCCAAGAGAGATTTTTATATCTTCTTCTTCGACGTATGAAGAGACGTGTACAAGAAACTTTTGAGGTATTATTACAGAAAAATCGGCGTTTATTTGGACTTCATTGGAAAATTTTGCGAGTCTGTGGTTACTCGCTCCTACCATTTCTGTATTTTTTCCCTTAAATTTCCAATAAATACCGTCGACAATAGGGCTAGTCGCTCCAATTGTGTTTATCGCAAAAGCGGTTTTATCAACCATTTTTTTTAACATTCTCGGGTTAAAAAGAATTTCTTTTTCAGGCACAACTTCAGGAATTTCGGGAAATTCGTCAGGCATTACAGTTGGTAAATGAAAATATCCTTTGTCATACATAAAATTTAGTTTTCCAGAAACAGCTTCTATACTCAATTCCGAAGAAGGAATTTTTCTCAAAAAATCAGTCAGTTTTTTGACCGGTATTACAATTTCACCTTCTTTTTCTACGTCTGCGTCGAATGACAGTTCTCCGGTAGTTTCAATATTTGTGGCAAGAATTTTAATCTTTTTCTTTTCCGCAGTCATTTTCAAATGATTTTTTAAAACATTATACGGTGTTCTCTGAGGAACGATTGATAAAAGAGGTTCCAGGCTTGTAAGAAAAACATCGGAGGAAGTTTTAAATTTCATATTCTCTCCTTTCTTCAACTAATATTAAATATATATCTGTTGTTGTTGTTGCTGTGTGAATTATCTTGATACATTGTTTATGTCATTAAGTTATTAAGTTTACCCTTGTTAATTCTTTTGTTTATAAATTCAAAGAATTCACATTTTTTCATTATTAATCTTTTTGTCAATATTGTTTATCTGATTTCCACACTTTTTTCATCTCTTTTAAACAAAAACACTATTTATCTTTCAAGTCTGATTTAATTTTTTCGATTTCTTTTGCAAACGACTGTTCTTCCTGAATTTTCTTTCCGATTTTTTTAATAGCATGAATTACTGTAGAATGGTCTTTTTTTCCGAATAATTCTCCTATCTCTTTGTAAGATAAATCAGTCATCTCTCTTGTCAGATACATAGCAATGTGTCTTGAAATAGCGATTGATTTGTTCCTTTTTTTCCCCTTTATCGCGTATTCCGACAAATCAAAAAATTCAGCTACTTTCTTCTGTATAATCTCAGGAGTGATAACTTTTTCTTCGCTTTTTAAAATGTCCTTTAATATTTCATGCGCCATTTCAATGTCTATGACATCTTTTCCTACTATGGAACTGAATGCAGAAAGTCTTATGAGGGCACCTTCGAGAACCCGGACGTTGTCTGTTACTTTTCTTGCTATAGCGTCTAGCACTTCTTTTTCGACATTTATGTGATTATTTTGAGCATATCTTTCTAATATGGCTATTCTCGTTTCAAGTTCAGGCGGTTTAATTTCAACCATCAATCCTTGTCTGAATCTTGATATAAGCCTTTCGTGAAGTTTCGGAATTTCGTTCGGAGGTCTGTCTGATGTCATTACAATTTGATTTTTTAAACTATAAAGAGTGTTAAAAGTGTGAAAGAATTCATCCTGAGCGCTGTCCCATCTCACAAGAGACTGAATGTCGTCTATCATCAGAACATTAAGGTTTCTGTATTTTTTTCTGAAGATTGTTTGCTGGTTTTTTCCTATGGATTCAATCAATTCATTTACAAACATTTCAGCCGAGGTTAGAAGAATCTGTTTTAATTTTCTTCCGTGAATTATTTTATTACCTATGGCGTTTAAAATGTGAGTCTTTCCTAGGCCGACTCCGCCATAAATAAATAGAGGATTGTATCTTGTACCCGGATTGTCTGAAACAGAAACGGCGACTGCACAAGCAAATTTGTTGCTGTCTCCTTGAATAAAATTGTCAAATGTATATCTATTGTCCAGATTTGTCGTGCTTATATTTATAACCGCTTCCTGAGTTTCAATTTTAATTTCAGGTTCAGGTATGTGGTTGAACTCTTTTGCAATAAAAGTAATTTCGAAATTACTAGGAAAGTTTGCTTTTATTAAATTGTTAATTTTTTTAAGATAATTGTGATCTATCCAATCTTTTATTGTTGAGTTTGGGACTTCTATCTTTAAAACTCCGTCATCCATATGTAAAGCTTTTGAATTGGCAAACCAGAGATTTAAAGATTCATGACCTTCAAAAGGAGCTTCATTTTTCAGAAGCTTTACTATTCTTTCCCAGTTTTCGGCGCTTTTATCAGTTTCTTTGTCAGGCATAATTTATTTGCTTAAATTTTTCATTTATCAACTGTTGGAAATTGTGAAATATCATTCAATAAAAAGTAAATGTTAATAAAACAAGGTTTATTCACATTGTTTTCCACAAAAATGTAAAATTTATAACCTGCTCTATATTGCTGCTTATCATAGTTCCTCTTATTGTTGTTGAATTTTTTTTCAACATAAAAGTAAAATTGCTCATATAAATAAGAATATGTCTTCAAACATGCCAAAAATGTAGAGGTTGACTGAACGGTTATTTTCTGTTAAATTTTCTACTCTCAACTTATGAATTATATTTTCTGTCATCTCAAATTTTCAGTTAAAACTGCAATCAAGCTAAAGGAGATTGGATGAAATTGACTCTCTTTTCAACCTGCTTCCTGCTTGCAACGGCCATGAATGCTAACATCGAATTTGGCCAGATGCAAGATTTATTTTGCGGGAACGCAGGCAGATTTATAGAAAAAGAGCTGGAATTATACAGAAACAATCCGCTCGCAGGATATCATTTTAATGCTCCGGCGAGAAAGGTATATAAATTCGGTGACGGTCCCAGGGATACGGACACAATGAAGGTTTTGGTTCTCAGAGTTGAATTCCAGGAGGACAACTCGTCCTTGACAACCGGCAACGGTAAATTCAATTATACAGGAAACGGCGAGCCTGAATATAATTCGGACGGATCTCACAACCTCAGATATGATCCACCGCATAATTTGTCATATTTCGGTCATCAGATGGAAGCTCTCCAAAATTATTATTTGAGCGACACAAAAAACTTCCTTTACGTTGATTACGACATATTTCCGGCCGGAGAATCAGCTTCTTACACCGTTCCGCACCAGATGCTTTATTATGGAGAACCGCAGAACATTGTCTACGGACTTTTTTATCTGTTGCGTGATGCAGTTTATGAAGCCGACAAAGACACAGCGGCAAATATAATATTTTCTGAATACGATGCAATCGTCCTTTTTCACGCGGGATCTATGTGGCAGACTGATTACGGCGACAGTCCCTACGATCTTCCGGCAGTTTGGATCGGAGGTGCAGACGCCCTTTTCGGGGAACCTATATATGCAAACAACAGAACTGATTCCATTTTTGAAGCCGTGATGTATTGTGAGACCGGTTTCCAGGACGGAGGCGTCGCATATCTTCAGGGTGGACTGACGCACGAGTTTGCTCATCAGCTTGGCGCGTATGATCTTTACGATGTTTCCGGTCAGACTATGGGATGCAACGGGTGGTCACTGATGGGGACTGGAAACTGGAACCTCGACGGCCTTGTCCCTCCTCATCACGATGTGTGGAATACTTCGTACATGAGTTATCCGCGTTGGTCCCGTCCTTCTGAGATTGTCAGAGACACAACCGTGGAACTCAGGTGGCGAGGTTCCTTGGACACAACAGCCGTTTATTACGTGAAAATCCCAATTAACAACAGAGAGCACTTTCTTATTTCATACAGATATTCCGCTACTCCGGGAGACACGTCACACGTCAATCCGGACTCTAACGCGACTAGGGTTTGGAGAGGCGGCGTAATGGTGAAATTTTTCGACTACGACTACAGCCTTCCGCAAAGCGACAGCAGTGGTGGCCTTGCAATATGGCATATAGACAGAGTAAAAGTTGACACGACAGTTGAAGACAACAGAGTAAATGCCGGATTTCCTCATGGAGTAGACCTTGAGGAAGCGGACGGAATACAGGACTGTGAACTTGGTTATTACGAAGTGACCAACTGGAATTCAACTTTTTACGGCAATGAATACGACTTGTTCAAACCGGGCGGTTTGACCAGATTTGATGCTTATACAAATCCTAACACAAACGACAATTTCGGATCCGTCACACATTTGAGAATAGACAGCCTGAGAATAATAAACGACACGATCGCAAGGTTCAACGTGAGTTTCGACTGGCTTCTCGACAACTTTCCTTTTTTCGTTATCGGCACTTTCGACGTCAACTCTCCCGTAATATGCGATATTGATTACGATGAAGAGCTGGAACTTGTGACAATAACTGAAGACGGAACCGTCTATGCTTTTGAAAGAGACGGAAGCGGGTATATGAGAACAAACACATCAACCACAACAATTTTTTTCAGGACATACGCCGAATCGTTTACATCAGTTGTTATAGCTGAAGCAGACGGTGACACTTTGAACGGGAAAGAAATAGTCTGCGGCAACGAAAACGGATACATATACGCTTGGCATTCTCTGCCCAACATGATACCCCCTCAGGCCGTTGACGGTTTTCCCGTCAGGGTCAACGCAAGAGTGGCTTGCAGTCCAGCACTTCTTGATATTGACGGGGACGGCATGAAAGAACTATTGGTCGGCGCAAACGACAACAAATTTTACTGTTTCAAAATGGAAGATGCCGACAAAGACGGTAAAGCAGACTTAGTTCCCGGTTTTCCAATGGAAATGGGTAACTGGGTCTGGTCAACGCCGGTTTTAGGAGACAGTTTTCTTTATGCTTTGGGCGGAGACGGTGTTCTTCACGCTTATTCCGAGAACTCTTACGGAACTTGGATGGAAAAATGGAGAGTTTTCGAACCCTCTCTGATTTTGACGACTTCTTCTCTTTGTCTGGCTGACATTGATCGCAACGGATTTGATGAAATTGTAGTTCTTCGCGGAGACGGAGGTCTTCATCTTCTCACTTATGACGGAAAAAATATATGGAACAGAAAACTCGAAGGAAAATCGTACGTCACTTCTCCTTCGTTGGGAGACATAGACGATGACGGTTATCTGGATATAGTTGCCGCTTTCGGAAGTAAAATTTACGCGTATAATGCGAACGGTGCAGTTTTAGAAGGTTTTCCCGTCAGTCTCGGCGACACATTCAATGTTCAGTCTTCGCCTGTCCTCGCCGACGTAAACGGGGACGACAAGACAGACATAATAATCGGAACAATAAGCGGCTGGATATGCGGATTTGACTGTAAAGGAAAAGTTATCGGAGGTTTTCCTTTGAGCTGCGGCGATTCAGTATACAGCACTCCAACGGTTATTGATTTTGACGGAGACGGTTTTATTGATTTGATAGCCAATGTCGATGACGGTAAGATCCGCGGATGGAGTCTCGGAAGAGACACGGGAAAATCGCCTTGGCCTATGTTCCGCAGAGACCCGGCTCACGACTTGAAACAAAATCAACCCGGGCAAAATCCCGTTTTGTTCGCCGACTTTTCAGATCTTTACGTTTGGCCGAATCCTGTTGAAGGAACCACTGCCTATCTGAGGTATACTTTGTCGGAGGAAGTCGACGAAATAGAGATTGCAATTTTCGATATAGCCGGAGACAAAAAAGATACTTTTAACGGAGACACTTTTACAGGTATAAACGAAAAAAGCTTTGATGTAGGTTTTCTCGCCGCGGGTGTATATTTGCTCAGAATTGAAGCCAGGGATTCAGGAAACACAACAGTAAAATTTGTCAAAATGGCGGTGATCAAATGAAAAAAATATTAATCGCTTTTATTTCCTTCAATATTTTGCTGAACGGAATAGCGTTCAAATCGGAAATTTTTTCCGCACCGTCCAGATCGAAGGTATTGTTTGCCTCTATACTCGTTCCCGGAGCAGGAGAGTTTCTGCTCGGCAACAAAAAAGCCGCGTTAGGTCTGTTCATCGCCGAAGGTTTGGTTTGGACCGGCTACCTTTCGATGAGATGGAAAGGGAACTCAATAATTAACAACTACCGTATGTACGCGGGTGATAACTCAGGCGCTTATTCAGGCGAGAGAAGCGAAACATATTGGGACGCCGTCGAATGGTATGAAAATTCGGAGAGCTACAATTTGAAAATAAGGGAAGATGCCAGAAAGCTTTATCCGGATGATTATGACGCCCAACTCAGATATATTCAGGAAAACGGTTTTTCCGGTTCTTACGCATGGGACTGGAGCGGAAGACAGGCACAATACGATTTTTACAGGGGAATGAGAAGAAATTCAAGAGAGGCTCTTCAGAACGCTTCTTACATCATTTCCGGAGCCATTCTGACGAGAGTGGTTTCTTTCGCATGGACAATAAACAGTCTGAGAAGATTGTCCAACGACAGAGTCATTCTTCCCGAAATTGACATTAAAGAAGAATCATACAGCATAGGCATAAGCATTAGCGGACTTTATTGATGAATTTTGTTCGCAGTGTATCGGGCTACAGAGGCATAGTCGGCGACGGGTTTGACCCAGACGTCGTTGTCCGCTACACGAATGCTTTTGCACGGTTTCTCGGAGACGGAGCTGTTTGTATAGGCAGGGATCCCAGAAAATCAGGCGGTCAATTTGCCATGATAGCCGCAGGTTCACTTATGTCCTCCGGAAGAGACGTGACCGATTTCGGAATTGTTACCACTCCGACAGTTTTGATAAATGTCAAAAAAGGCGGTTACGCAGGCGCCGTAATAGTCACGGCTTCACACAACCCCGAAAAATGGAACGCTTTGAAGTTCGTAAAAAAAGGTGGTGTTTTTTTAAATTCAGACGACATAAAAGTCCTTTTTGATATTGTCGATTCAAAAAGCCCTGTCTGGTCAAATCATAATGACCGGGGAGCATATCAAGAATTCGACAGGGCTGAAAAAACACATCTCGACGCTTTGATAAATTCGGAATGGTTTGTCAAATGTTCAGGTATCCGCGTGGTTATAGACACTGCGGGCGGCGCATCATCCACAATTTTGCCGGAACTTTGCGCGAAAATGGACTGCGATATACTGGAAACCCTCGGAGGCGGAAAAGATGGAAATTTCACAAGAGAACTCGAACCGGTGCCTGAAAATCTAAAAGAATTGTCGAAAACCGTAGCAAAACACGGCAATACTGTTGGCTTGGCAACTGACACAGACGGAGACAGGCTCGCTCTTGTCGACGAAGACGGGATACCGGTCGGAGAAGAAAGGACTCTTCAGCTGGCAGTTCTTGCGGTTCTCGAAAAAGAAAAAGGACCGGTTGTCACGAACGTGTCTACATCATCGGCCGTAAAAATAATAGCTGAAAAAGAGGGTTGCGCTTTTTTTATGTCTCCCGTTGGCGAAGGAAAAGTAGTCGATACTATGTTCGAAAAAAAAGCCGTCATAGGGGGAGAAGGAAACGGAGGCGTGATCTTTCCGTCTGTTCACCCCGCTCGTGACGCTCAGACGGCAGTTCTTCTAATCCTCGGCTATCTGAAAAAACACGGCATGACTCTGAAAGAAGCCGTCAAAAAACTGCCTTCGACTCACATGATAAAAAACAAAATCGACGATTTCGAAGGAGACATCCAACCTTCTCTTTTCGAGGGTGTTATTAAAAATGCCGAATTTGTCGGTATAGACGGCATCAGATGGCAAAATGACACAGCATGGTTTCATGTGAGAAAGTCGGGGACCGAAAAAGCTATCAGACTAATCGTCGAAACACAGGAAAAAAATGAATCTGAAAAAATACTTTTTAAACTGACGGAAAGGCTTAGAAAATGTGCGGTATAGTAGGTTCTATTGGCAAGGAAAACACAGTCGCAATTCTGCTTAAAGGATTGAAAAGGCTTGAATACAGAGGCTACGACTCTGCCGGAATAGCGGTTATTGATAAAAACAATCTCATTTCAATAGAAAAAAGAGCCGGTAAAGTAAAGGAGCTGGAAGCCGAGATAAGAGAGTGGAAACCGACGACAACAATCGGGATAGCTCATACGAGATGGGCGACGCACGGAGAACCCAACGAAATAAACGCTCACCCTCACACAGACTGTAAAAACAATATTGCAATTGTGCACAACGGGATCATAGAAAATTACAGCGCTCTGAAAAAGATACTTTTAGACCGGGGACATTCTTTCAAAACCGAGACTGACACGGAAGTCCTCGTACATCTGATCGAAGAATTTTACGAAGGGAATTTGTTTGAAGCCGTCAGGCAGTCGCTTCAGGAAGCCGAGGGAACATACGGCATTGCAGTAATATCCTCTCTAGAACCCGACAAGATTGTAATAGCTAGACTGGGAAGTCCGCTCGCGATAGGACATTCGGAAGGAGGAATGCTTGTCGCGTCCGACACGGCGGCTATAATTGACCACACAAACAAGGTTGTCTATCTCGAAGACAACGAAATTGCCGAAGTCAGAAAAGACGAATACCTTATAGAGACAATCGATAAAGTCAAGGTGACGCCGAAACTGCAAACCATAGAAACGGACATAAGAAAAATTGAAAAAAGCGGTTACGCCCATTTCATGCTTAAAGAAATAAACGAGCAATCACAAATTATAAAGGATTCGATCAGGGGAAGACTCGACAGAGAGAACGGAACGGCGAGGCTCGACGGACTCGACAAACACAGAAAACAGCTGCTCTCGACCGACAGCCTGATAATACTCGGATGCGGAACTTCTTACTACGCCGGCCTCATAGGAGGATATGTCATAGAAAAGAACGCCGGAATACAGGTTCACGTCGAATACGCGAGCGAATTCAGATATAAGAATCCCGTCGTCAGAAAAAACAGCCTGACTTTCGCAATAAGCCAAAGTGGTGAAACAGCGGACACACTCGCGGCCATGAGAGAAGCTTCGAGAAAGGGATCTGTTTGCCTAGGTATATGCAATGTTGTCGGGAGCACCATCGCCAGAGAAAGCGACGGAGGAGTGTATATACATGCCGGACCCGAAATCGGCGTCGCATCGACGAAAGCCTTTTCCGCGCAGGTGATGGTCCTCAATCTTATAAGCCTTCTTTTAGGAAGAATGAGAAGCCTGTCTTATGACGACGGAAAAAAGTACGTCGACTGCATAGGTGAAATTCCGGATAAAATCAGCGCTGTTTTGAATAGTGCCGAATTGATAAAAAATATTGCAAAAACATACAGCGATAGAAACAATTTTCTCTACCTCGGAAGAGGATTCAACTATCCGGTCGCTCTTGAAGGCGCCCTAAAACTTAAAGAGATAAGCTACGTTCATGCCGAAGGTTATCCGGCCGCTGAGATGAAACACGGGCCAATAGCCCTGATAGATAAAGAAATGCCGGTTGTCGTTATAGCCATAAAAGATTCGGTTTACACAAAAGTTTTGGGCAACATCGAAGAAGTCAAGGCAAGGAAGGGCAAAGTCATAGCCATTGCGACAGAGGGAGATGATGAGATAAGGAAAAAAGTGGATCACGTCATATATGTTCCAGAAACAATCGACTCTCTTTATCCCCTTTTAACGGTTTTACCCATGCAAATCCTTGCATATTATGTAGCAGTCGAAAGAGGATGCAGTATTGACCAGCCTAGAAACCTCGCTAAAAGCGTTACGGTTGAATAAATGTTGAAATAGTCTCAATTTAAGGAATATTTTCCTCAGGGCAAGGGAACAAAATATTTATAAAAGTTGACAGATTATTGGAAAAAGGATAAAAATAACGAAAGTTTTGTCGGAGGAGTGTTTTTTTTTGGTTGACCACAAAAAGAGGAGTGAACATGAAAAAAGCTTTTTCGGTTTTTTTCTGTCTTAGCTTCATCTTCGCCGGAGCAGTTTTTGGCTGGCAGGAGAGCATAGACGGGAGCTGGGGAGC
>JAFGSQ010000068.1 GCA_016934535.1 candidate division WOR-3 bacterium | reverse complement strand
GTGTAAAAAAAACACCCGTTAGTGTAAGTGGTTAACACATCGGCCTTTCAAGCCGAAGAGTACGGGTTCGAGTCCCGTACGGGTGAAATATAACTGGGCGGATGGAATTTTCTTTCCGCCCGCTTTTATCTAATGATTGTCATATTATTCTTATTAGTTATTTCAACAAACATCACTGAAGACAACGTGAAGAACGTTAGAGCGGTCTGGCTTCCTTCAGAGTTCATCGAGCAGGCGCCTGAATCCTTTGGATGGTTCAGTTCTCAAAGCATCAACACGGTCGTCATTCAGGCCGTAAAGAACGGAACGGCATATTACCCGTCTTCTGTTTTGCCTGTTCATGAAGAAATAAACTATGACCCGCTTGATTTAGTCCTCACGGAACTAAAACAAAGAGATTTAAAAGTTTATATCTGGATCAACACTCTTCTTGTATGGTCAGATTTCAGAATGCCTGAGGATCCGGAACATGTGCTAAACTTGCATCCTGAATGGGCTCTGATAGATTTATACGACTTCAAGAGGAAAGGTTTCATTCCTATCGATTCACTCATAAACGAAGGATTTGAAGGAATATATCTGGATCCTTCAAATCCAGATGTCATATCTTATCTCTGCTCTGTTGCGAAAGAACTGACGTCAAAATATGACATAGACGGAATCATCTTCGATTTCGTAAGGTATCCTTCCGAAAACCTGCCCCCGGACCTCTATCTTGAATTACCTGATCTCGATCCGGACAATTTGCTCAAATACGCTCCTGACAGCCCCAGATCTCTTTTAAACCAATGGCTCTTTTATAGATTTTTAAACAGGAATTCCAGAAGGATCGAAAACATTGACGCTGTAATTTTTGCTCTGAACGAATCCGTAAAGGCTGTCAAACCGGATATAAAAACTGCCGCTACTTCTTTTCCCGACGTAAGACAAACGTCTCTTTATCTTGCTCAAAACTGGCTGCGCTGGAACACCGATTATGTGTGCCTTTTTTCAGACACTTTCATGAATGACACAGTGTTCCTATACGACGGAATTAATTTACTTCTAGCGTCGAAATCACCTATCATCATTGCAGACGAAAGAACTTCCGGAACCGTTCACCTCTTGCCAGGATTGAGGTACGACAGAGAGACTGTTTATTCAACGCCCATATCTTTAAATTTCTTAATTTCCGATTCCCTGAGCGATTTGTCTGATTTCAATCTTCCTTTCGAAACAAGAGCGGAGGAATACGTCCAAAGTTTTATTTCTTATTTCGATGAACTTTACTATTCCATAATAGATTCTATCAGTTACTCCAAGATTGATTATGAAGAGCATCTTGTCTTTACCGCAATTTACAGGGAGGACGCAGACACCACACAAATCAGAGAAGCTTTCCGGTTTCTCTCAAACGGTGTCTCTCCGGTGCAGGTATGTTACATGTTCAATTCAGGAACATCGCCGTTTCCAAACGACTCGGTCAGGCGTCGTGTAATTCTCGGAGACACTCTGCCCCCTTTTGTTTCCTCGTCAGACGACAACACACTCATTTTATCCGGAGGGAAAATCGGATTATATTTTCATTCATTCAGATTTACCGGAATCACTAAATATTTCGGTGAACTCAATCAAAACGAAAAAAAAACTGCTGTTCTCGGCGCTTTAACCGACGAAGCCGAAAAGTACTGGGAATTTGACAACGGCTCCGGCAACGAATAGAATTGCTTATGCCTAAAAAGAACAATGAAAGTAATCCCGTGAAGATTTTCAATTTCACACTGTCGGTGCTGACAGGTTCTCTTATCTCCGCTGTAGTGATGTTCGGTGTTTCGAAACTTGCTCTCTTTTCTCTTTTCAAAGTTACTGACATTTCTTCTTCTTCAGTTAAAAAATTTTTCATTCTTATGGCCGTCAGTTATTTCGCTTTACTGCTTTTGTCTATGCTGTGGTCATTCATTCTTTCAAAAATAGCCGGAAAAATGATTTCAGGGAAATACAGAAAAGGTTCGGCTTCAAAATACTTCTCTCTTGTCTCCCTTGCCTTTTTTACCCTGTCCTCCGGATTCTCTTCAGGCTTTGTTTACACAGACGCATTCATAGACTCTGCGGGACTAAACCCTGAAAAAACCGCTTTACCTGACCTTTACGGGCTCAATCTCGAATCAGCTCAGATACTTCTTTACGAACATGGTTTCGACTCTGTACCAATTTCAAACATACACTATTCGAACCTGAGTTCAGAGATGCCCGATAGCGTTATTATAAGACAGGACCCGCCGGCGGGAACTTACATTTCCGACCCTTCACAGATTGAGCTGTGGATTAATGTCCTGTCGGATAACATCGACTGGGTTCCTGATTCCATGCAGACAATCCCTCATCTCGGAGGACTGCCTCTTGAAAGAGCGCTCGTAATTATGTCCTCTAAAAATTTCAGTTTCGAAATTGAATCCCTTTACTGCGACACAGTCCAGGAAAATTGGATCATCGGTTCTTCGCCAGAAGGTGGGTCTGACGCTTTGCCCGGCACGAGAATAAGAATTTTTGTTTCTCTCGGATCCAAAGCACTAATAGTTCCTTCTGTAGTCGACATTAAACTGATCGAGGCTGAACTTATGCTTAAAAACATGGGTCTCGTCATCTTTGTTGACAGCGAGACAACAAATCCTTCTCCGCCAAACACTGTCATATCGCAATTCCCACTCCCAGGTGACACTTCGTTTAACGGCGACACGATCAGAGTGATTGTTTCTTCCGGAATTCCGGATACCATGGAATTCTGAACATATAATCTCAACACATCGCCATTAAATAGATATAACGGCCGCTTCCGTCTTTCTGAATTCATGCAAATCTGATACAGAGGCGTAAAATAAATTTTCCATATTGACAAAAAATAATTCTCAAATACTTTTTTAATTGGAAGTGGACGAAAAAAAGGAGGGTTTATGATACACGATCTTTTTCCTGTCGAAACTTACGAGGATATTCGCAGGCTTAGAGAGAGCATAAATTCTGCTTTCAATAGCATTTCAGCCGGTTATCCTCCTTGCAGTATCTATGAGGGCCAGGACAAAACGGTCTTAAGATTCTTCGCTCCGGGTATGAGTGTAATAGACGTCGTTGCAACACCCGAATCGCTCACTCTCACGGTCGAGAGAATAAAAACCACTGATGATCAGGCGATTAAAGAGGAAAGGATTTTCGGCAGTTTCAAAAGAACGGTTAATTTCCCTTTCAAAGTCAATACAGAAAAATACGAAGCCGTTTACAAAAACGGCGTTATCACTGTGACTTTCGAGAGGGCAGAAGAAGACAAACCTAAAAAGATAAGAATTAAATAGCACCGGAGGTGTTTATGCAGACTACGGAAAAAAAAGAAATTCAGAAAAGGACGAATATCTGCAAACCGGCGACTGATGTCGTTTCGTGCGAGGACGGCATAAAAATATTCATGGATCTGCCGGGCGCAGACGACAAAAGCACAGAGATATCAATAGAAAACAATGTTCTGACGGTGAAAGCTTCATACAGCGATGCTATGGGGGAGATGTTTAGAACACTTCACAGAGAATATGACGAATGCGATTACCAAAGGGAATTCACTCTTCCAAAAAACGTATCATGCCGGAAAATCAATGCATCTATGAAAGACGGCGTTCTTGAAATGTTCCTGCCGTTTTCTGACGAAGTAAAACCAAGAAAAATCGAAATAAAAAAAGAATGAGAGGAGGCAATCATGGCTTTCAAAGACTTGATACCTTGGCAAAGAGAAGACCATAAAAAAAACGGAGAACCTGTCATGATTTCCTTTCAAAGGGAAATGAACAGACTGTTCGACGATTTCTTTACAGGATTTGAGCCCTCCGCCGTTTTTAGGACAAACGATTTTTTCCCGAGAGTGAACGTAAAAGAAGACAGGAATAATTTTACTGTCTCTACCGAACTACCCGGTATGGACGAAAAAGATGTTGAAATAACTATTAACGAGAACACGCTGAAGATATGCGGAGAAAAAAAAGACGATACCGAAACCGAGAAAGAAAACTATTATTACGTTGAAAGAAAATCCGGTTATTTCAAGAGGATCATAAATCTACCCTCTGAGGTTGAAGCTGACAAAGCCGAGGCGACTTTCAAAAAAGGAGTTCTGGAAATAAAGATCCCGAAAACCGAAAAACGTGAAAACATCAAAAAAATTTCGATAAAAAAAGAATAATGATAACGGGATGTAAAACATCCCGTTATTATCAAGTTTCATTAAAAAGCATTTGCTGATAAAATACATAAATGATTCTAACTTTTATTATATTTTTTACTGTCTGCAGTAAGACAGTACTTTTCGATCAGTCTCATTCGCAGACAAATTACTCCAGCTATGACTTTATAGTCGACGACAACTCGCCGATCCCCCAACCTTATCCGCCGTCAGGACCTAATTCCTGGAATGGTCAGCTTTCAACTTGGGCTTACGAAATCTATCTCATGGGACACAGTGTAAGGATAAACACCGACTATATAACATCTTCGACTTTTAACGGAGTGGATCTTTTCATAATACCCGAACCGCAAGACACTTTTTCAGTTCCCGAGATGGACGCCATAGAAAATTTCGTTTTGTCAGGCGGAAGTCTTCTCATAATCGCCGACCACAACGGGTCTGACAGAAACGCCAACGGATGGGACTCTCCGAGCATCTTCGACGGATACACTCAACCACACATAACAACTTTTCCCGGCAATGATCCTGAAAGATTCATCAAGCCGAGATTCGGTATGCATCTTCATGTCAAAGGAGAAGGCAACAACAGTATAACCGGCTCATGGACCAACGTCTCTTCTTTGCCGGACGACCCCATTATTAACGGACCTTTCGGAAAGGTTGACACGTTCACCTACCACGTCGGAAACGTCTTTTCGGTATTTCCCGGAATTAACGCATCCCTTGATTCCCTTCGCGGGCATATTTGGAAAAACATGTCTCCTCAGGACACTACACTTATTATTGTCGTCACTTGTAAAGCCGGCAGCGGGAAAGTCGGAGGAGTCGGCGATTCTTCTCCATGCTGTGACGGAAGCGGACCAACAAGCCATGAAAACAACTGGATAGAGCACGACAACAGGGAGCTTTTCCTCAATCTTTCCACCTGGCTTCTCGAACAGGAGACTGCCGTCGAAGAATGTTACGCCTGCTTTGTCGATTTTTCTCTTTCAGCTTCCTGTTTTTACAAACCTTTCTTATCAAAACAAAACATATTTCTATCCGATGTAACAGGAAGAGTAATATTTTCAACCTCGCCGACGGAGTCAAACAACGGCTTTACGCGCTATCAACTTCCGTCAGATTTAAGACCATCCGTTTATTTTATTTCATCTTCTGACGTGATAACTTGTAAATTCGTCGTATTACCGTGATTTTTTTCTTTACAGCTTTTT